>CAZHOU010000073.1:0-7641 GCA_964534165.1 uncultured Zetaproteobacteria bacterium | reverse complement strand
CCCAAGCGACACCCTGACCGGATCTCTAAAACGGTCACAGTTTTTAACTGTCCCCGTTTTTTAATAACGCGTTTTTCCTAACTGTCCCCGCTTTTCCCACATCGTTTGCCGCATGCAGTGAAAGGGATGAGAGGAATTGCGGCACATTCTTTTCGATTGCGGTAGAATGCTTGACGGTCGCCAACATGGAAGCAAAGCGATGCATGGCCGGTATGACAAGCCGGGTAAAGGAGGTGGTTCCGATTCGCATTGAAGCGGCTGCAAGCAGCGACTGCGGCAGGGTCCGGGAGAACAACGAGGATGCCTGGTTCCTGGACGTGGAGCGTGGCATCTTTATCGTCGCCGACGGGCTGGGCGGTCATGCCGGTGGCGAGGTGGCATCGCGGATGGCGGTGAGTACGCTGCCATCCCTGCTTTCGGAATGCCCACCGCCGGAGGATCCGGATACAGTTCGGACGGTTTCCGAGGCCGTGCTGCGCACAAACCGCATCATCTGCGACGAGGGAATGCGCAGACCCCACCTTGCCGGCATGGGTTCCACACTTGTCCTGGCCCTGATCCGGGGATGCCGGCTTGTGCTCGCCCATGTCGGCGACAGTCGTGCCTATCTGCTGCGCGGTGGGAATCTGCAACACCTGACCCGCGACCATTCGATCGTTCAGGAATTGCTTGATGCCCGTCGCATCACGCAGGAGCAAGCGGCCATGCACCCGGCGCGAGCGGTCGTGACGCGCTGCCTGGGTATCCCGGGTGACGCCGAGCCTGAAATCCGGTGCATGGCGCTTCAGGAGGGCGACCGGCTGCTTTTGTGCACGGACGGCCTGACGAATATGCTTCCCGATGAAGACATCGCCGCTCTGCTGGCGCGGCGGTTGCCGGATGCGGCCTGCGAGGCCCTGGTGGCGGCCGCCAACGAGGCCGGCGGCGAGGACAACATTACTGTTGTGGTTGTGCACATGGGTTCGTGATGCTGGCTTCCGACTTCGATTATCGCCTGCCGCCCTCTCGGATTGCATCCCGTCCGCTTGCCTCCCGCGACGACTCGCGCCTGTTGCACCTGAGCGCGGGCGGGCTCATGGATGCCCGCATACGCGACTTGCCTCGACTGGTCCGGCCCGGTGATGTGTGGGTGCTCAACGACACCCGGGTGATTCCGGCTCGTCTGCTCGGCCGCAAGCCGAGCGGAGGCCAGGTGGAGATTCTGCTGCTGGCACCGGAGGTCGATGCGACCGTCTGGCGCGCCTGGGCAAGGGCCAACAGGCCGCTTGCGCCCGGCACGGTGGTGGAGATTGCTCCGGGGTTTTCGGCCCGGGTTCTGTCGCGTTCCGAACGCGAGGTCGTGATTCACCTGCAGGCCGGGGATGTGGATGACGCCATTGAACGATATGGGCATGTGCCGTTGCCACCGTACATCCATCGCCCCGATGACGAGGCGGACCGCGCCCGCTACCAAACCGTTTATGCCCGTCATCCAGGGGCGGTTGCGGCGCCCACCGCCGGTCTGCACCTGACCGAGAATCTGATGCAAGCAATGCGCCGGGCCGGCGCGGAATTCGTGTACCTGACCCTGCATGTGGGGCCGGGTACCTTCCAGCCGTTGCAGGTGGAGCGTCTTTGCGCCCATACGATGCATGAGGAACGGTATGTGCTTCCCGGGGAGACGGCCGCCGCCGTTCTCCGGGCCAGGGCGGAAGGCCGCCGTGTCATCGCCGTGGGCACCACCTCTCTGCGGGCCCTTGAAACCTCCGCGGAAGGTGGGGGGTTGGCCGCCGGTTCGAACTCGACACGTCTGTTCATTTATCCCGGTTACAGATTCCGCGTCGTGGATGCCTTGCTGACCAATTTTCACCTGCCACGTTCGACGTTGCTGATGTTGGTTTGTGCGTTGGCCGATCGCAGGAGGGTGCTGGCCGCCTACGAGCATGCCATGGCCCATGGGTACCGTTTCTATTCCTACGGGGACGCCATGTTTGTGGAGCGATTGCCTGTACTTTAGGCGAATGCCAGCCGATAATGCATATTATTTCATCACACACTGTCCGTCTCGTTCTGGATTCCAGATATAATTCATTGTTTTTATTGGACATTCAATTTCATCCGATTCTGGCTTGAAAATTGCTTAGTTTTTTGGGTGCGGATTCCGCTCCCGTGCTGTGCGAGGCCATGGGGGATGCGGTGGGGCCGGTGGACGGGTGGGTTGCCTTCGGGCGGTCCGGCCGTACTTCCGTTCGCTTCCCTTCCTTGCCCGCCGCCCTTCTCCTGGAAGGTGCGATCAGGCACGCGGGATTCGTACCGGAGGACAACTTGACGCGCGGCTTCGGCCGCAGAAGGGGGTTTCATGCACAACGCAGGCATTGATGTGTTCTTTCTCACCATGGGCGCGGCCATGGTGCTGGCGATGCACGCCGGTTTCGCCTTTCTGGAGGCGGGCACGGTGCGCAAGAAAAACCAGGTGAACGCCATGGTCCGTGTTCTGTCGGATTTCGGATTTTCCACCCTGGCCTATTTCTTTGTAGGTTACGGCATCGCCTACGGCACCTATTTCTTTTCACCCGTTCCGGAACTCATGCACATCGGCGGCAAGGGCAACGGCTACGAGCTTGTGCATTTCTTCTTTCTTCTCACTTTCGCCGCCGCCGTTCCGGCCATTATTTCCGGTGGCGTGACCGAACGCATTCGTTTCTGGCCCAACGCCCTGGCGACGGTGATCCTGATCTGTTTCGTCTATCCCTTCTACGAAGGGCTGGCCTGGAACGGGAATCTCGGTTTCCAAGATTGGATGCAGGCCACTTTCGGGGCCCGCTTCCATGATTTCGCCGGATCAGTCGTCGTGCATGCGATGGGGGGATTTCTGGCCCTTGGGGCCGTCGTGATGCTCGGTGCGCGCCAGGGCCGCTATGAAGCGGACGGCCATGTCAATGCCATCCTCCCCTCCAACATTCCCTATCTGGCCCTGGGGTCGTGGATCTTGTGCGTCGGCTGGTTCGGGTTCAACGTGATGAGCGCCGCCACGGCGGACGCCGCCTCGGGCCTGGTGGCCATCAATTCATTGCTGGCCATGGCCGCCGGTATGCTGGCGGCCCTTGTGGCCGGAAGGAACGATCCCGGCTTTGTGCACAACGGTGCCCTGGCGGGTCTGGTGGCCATCTGCGCCGGCTCCGATGTCGTGCATCCGATCGGGGCTATCGTCATCGGCGCCGTGGCCGGCATTGTATTCGTCTACGGTTTTCAGTTGATCCAGAACCGCGTGCGCATCGACGACGTGCTCGGGGTCGTGCCTCTCCACGGCGTCTGCGGTGCCTGGGGTGGGCTTGCCTGCGGGATCTTTGGCTCCACCTCCCTGGGTGGGGCCGGCGGTGTCACCTTTGCCGCCCAGCTCATCGGCACCGCGATCGGGCTGGCCGTGGCCACGGCCGCCGGCTTTGTCGTCTACGGCGGCATCAAAGCCATGATCGGCTTGCGCCTGGCTGTCGAGGATGAGTTGGAGGGAGCGGATCTGTCCATTCATCGGTTGGCCGCCAATCCGGAAGAGGACATGGCTTGATGAGGGTCGAGGGCCGGGGATCAGAGGTCAGGGATCAGGGTATCAGGGATCAGGGGACAGAGGTCAGGGGACAGAGAAAAACATCTTGTGTCTTACGTCTCACAACTCAGTCCTCAGTCCTTTGTTTTTACCCATCACCGGTTGTCGCCCTTGGGACCGGGGGTGAACGATGAGGATTGAATGTCCGGGCTGGGCCTTGGTTGAACGTGGCATTGCCGAGCACGGAATCGAATGCAACCTTTCGCGTTGTTGCGAGGGCGGAGGGTCCGAAGCAATCCAAAACTGTTGGGAGCGGCCCAGGAAGATTGCCTCGACTGCGGCTGGCAAGGATTGCATCGGGGAGACCGCCCCGCCTTTGGTGTGCAAGAACATCCGTGCATCCAGCCAGGAATTGAGGCTTTCTTCTTGTGCCCCCCCGAGTAACATGGCCCCGTTTTCGAGGGAGGAGCCCAAGCTTGAAAGTCATGCTGGCGCAGATCGCGCCACAGGTCGGCGATATCGAACACAACACCGGGCTGGTGCTGGCGGCTTGCAGCCGGGCGCACAAGCGCGGTTGCGATGTCCTGGTTCTGCCCGAACTGGCCCTGACCGGATACCCTCCCGAGGATCTGCTTCTGCGCGATGCCTTCCTGCGCATCGTGGAAGCGGCGGTGGCGCGTGTTGTGGCCGCCACTCGTGAGACGGTGGTGATCTTCGGGCATCCACGGCGGACGCCGGCGGGGCTGAAAAACAGCGCCACCCTGGCTGCGGACGGTCGTGCTCTGGGCGCATATGACAAACGCGCCTTACCCAACTACGGTGTCTTCGATGAACGGCGCTATTTTGTACCCGGCGACAGTGAAGAGGTGTTTTTCATCCATGGCTGGCACATCGGCGTGGGCATCTGCGAGGACCTATGGAACGACGAGGTGGCAGCCGAGACCGCGACCAGGCCCCGGGATGTCCTGTTCAATCTGAATGCCTCGCCGTTCCATGCCGACAAGCAGAAGGAGCGCGAGGCCCTGACCCGCAAGCGGGCACTTCAATTCGGCACCTCGGTTCTCTACGTCAACCCGGTCGGGGGCCAGGACGAAGTGGTCTTCGACGGCGGCAGTCATGCCACCGATGCGGCCGGGACGCTGGTGGCGCGGGCGCCGATGTTTGCGACCGCGGATTTGGTGGTGGATCTGGCGCGTCCCTGTGGTGAAATCACTCCCCTGCCGTCCGCCGTCGAACAGATCCACCGCGCCCTGGTGCTGGGCGTGCGCGATTACGTGCGCCGCAACGGCACCGATCGGGCCGTCATCGGCCTGTCCGGGGGTATCGATTCCGCCGTTTCAGCGGTCCTGGCCTGCGAGGCCCTGGGGCGAGAGAATGTGCTCGGTGTGTTGATGCCTTCGCCCTATTCCAGCCGCCACTCGGTTACCGATGCATTGGCCCTGGCATCCAACTTGGGGATGGAAACCATCACCCTGCCGATTGCAAGGCCGGTGGCCTCCCTGCGCGCCCTGCTCCGGCGCCCCTTCCGGCTATGGGGACTCGAGCACGAGGACGTGACCGAGGAAAACATTCAGGCCCGTGTTCGGGGAATGTTGCTGATGGCCATTTCCAACAAGACCGGCCGCATGGTCCTGTCCACCGGCAACAAGAGCGAGATGGCCGTCGGCTATGCCACGCTGTATGGCGACATGGCCGGGGGGTTTGCCGTTTTGAAGGATGTGTACAAGACGCAGGTTTACGAGTTGGCGCGGCACCTGAATGCAGAGAGGGAGGTCATCCCTTCGCAAATTTTCACCAAGCCACCGTCAGCGGAACTGCGACCCGGGCAGAAGGATTCCGATTCACTTCCGGATTACCCGGTGCTCGACGCCATCCTGCAGGCATACATCGAATCGGGCCTGAGTGTGGAGCAGATTGTGACACAAGGCTTTGACGAGGATATCGTGCGCGGGATTGTGCGCATGCTGCATTTGGCGGAGTATAAGCGCCGGCAGGCACCGCCCGGCGTCAAGATTACGCAGAAAGCATTCGGACGCGATCGTCGCTACCCGATAACACACGGTTTTTGCGAATGGGAGGAAAAGGGATGAAAAAGATTGAGGCGATTATCAAGCCGTTCAAGCTGGACGACGTGAAGGATGCCTTGAGCGATCTCGGCATCCATGGTATGACCGTCACCGAGGTCAAAGGCTATGGACAGCAGAAGGGGCATACGGAACTCTATCGTGGAGCCGAATATGTCGTGGATTTCCTGCCCAAGGTGAAGGTCGAGATCGTCGTAACCGAGGATGATCTCGACGGTGCCGTCGAGGCGATCATGAACGCCGCCCGGACCGGCAAGATCGGCGACGGCAAGATTTTCGTGTCCGCCGTGGAACAGGCCATACGTATTCGCACCGGCGAGCGCGACCGCGATGCGATTTGATGCACAAAGAACAAACATAGTGAAAAGGAGAATGAATGATGAGTGATGCAATCAAAAAAGTTTTCGACATGATCAAGGAGCACGAGTGTGAGTTTCTTGACATGCGGTTCACCGATACGAGAGGCAAATGGCAGCATGTGAGCTTCCCCATCAGCGAACTTTCCGAGGACAGCTTCGAAAACGGGTTCGCCTTTGACGGTTCATCCATCGCCGGCTGGTGCGACATCGATAATTCGGACATGGCAATCATTCCGGACCCGACGAGTGCCAAGATCGATCCCTTTTTCGAGTCTTCGACCCTGGTGATGATCGGCGACATCATCGATCCCCAAACCGGCAAGGACTACAACCGCTGTCCTCGGCAGGTGGCGCATCGGGCGCTCAATTACATCCGCTCGGCGGGCATCGCCGACACCGCCTATTTCGGTCCGGAACTCGAATTTTTCATCTTCGATTCCATCACCTACTACAACGACATGGGCGGTTGCGGCTACAAGATCGAATCCAAGGAGGCGGCCTGGAGTTCCAACCTGAACTACGAGGGCGGCAACACCGGCCATCGACCGCGGGTGAAGGGGGGATATTTCCCGGTGCCTCCGGTCGATTCCCTGATGGAGATTCGCAACGACATGTCCCTGGTGCTGACCGATCTCGGCATTCACATGGAATGCCATCACCACGAGGTGGCCACCGGCGGCCAATGCGAGATGAACATGCGTTTCGGCGAACTGATCGACATCGCCGATCGCGCCCAGTGGTACAAATACGTCGTGCACAATGTCGCCGACGCACACGGCAAGACGGCGACCTTCATGCCCAAGCCGGTGTTCAACGATAACGGCACCGGCATGCACACGCACCAGTCGATGTGGAAGGACGGCAAGAACCTCTTCGCCGGCGACAAATACGCCGGGCTTTCGGAACTTGCCCTGCATTACATCGGCGGCATCATCAAGCATGCCAAGGCCATCAATGCCTTCACCAATGCCTCGACCAATTCCTACAAGCGCCTTGTTCCGGGTTTCGAGGCGCCGGTGATTCTCGCCTATTCGAATCGCAACCGATCAGCCTCGATCCGCATCCCGGTTTCAGGCGAGAAGGGGCGCCGGCTCGAGGTGCGCTTCCCCGACCCCTCGGCCAATCCGTATCTGGCTTTCACCGCCATGCTGATGGCCGGCCTGGACGGCATCGCCAACAAGCTTGATCCGGGTCCGGAGGCGACCAAGAACCTGTATGAATTGCCGCCCGAGGAAGCAGAAGGGTTGCCGACCGTGGCCGGCTCGCTGGGCGAGGCGCTCGCGGCTCTGGATGCCGACCGCGATTTCCTCAAGGCCGGTGGAGTCATGGACGACGACATGATCGACGCCTACATCGACCTCAAGAGCGAGGAGGTGGACGAGCTGCGCCTGCGCCCGCATCCCTTCGAGTTGGAGATGTATTATTCGGTCTGAGCGACGTCACCGGTGATCGGAGGCCGCCTTTTCAGGCGGCCTCTTTTTTCGTGTTTCGGACTGAAAACAAGGGAAAAACGGGGAAAAACTGCCCCCGTTTCCCTGGACCCGCGATCTTATGAAAGATTCGGGCTAGCAGTCTGTCGGACTTATGAGGAATCTACTGCGCGGCAGGGATAGCGGCCCGAAATGCACGGCTTCCTCGTTCCATAGTCCCCACTATGCGCCTCGAAATCCGTGCA
>CAZHOU010000072.1:0-7729 GCA_964534165.1 uncultured Zetaproteobacteria bacterium | reverse complement strand
CGCTCGGCCTGTTCCCTGAAATCCTCCATCATCTGCGGCCCCTGCACGCCGTCCTTGTAGCCCGGATAATTGTCCACTTCCGTCGTGGTCGTCAGTTGCCCTCCCGGCTGATGGCCCTGGATCAAAACCGGATGCAGGTTGGCACGGGCGGCGTAGATCGCGGCCGTGTACCCGGCCGGCCCGGAACCGAGAATGATCAGGCGATGATGTTGCGTATCGGACATGGCCAACCTCCCAAACCGGCGCGCAGCCTAGTCGGGACTCTTGCACGGGTCAAAGCAGGAATGCGGTGGCAAGACCCAGGAAGGCGAAGAAGCCAACGACGTCAGTGATCGTGGTCAGGATCGTGCCCGAGGCCAGCGCCGGGTCGATGTGCAGGCGTTGCAGGGTGAGGGGAATCAAGGCCCCGGCCAGCCCCGCCACGACCAGGTTGGTGAGCATAGCCGCGCCCATGATCAGTCCGAGCTTCAGCCCCAGGTGCGGAAACCAGATTGAGGCGATCAAGCCGGCGACGACGGCAAAGGCGGCGCCGGTCACAAGGCTGACCAGAATCTCGCGCAAAAGCGCCCGCCTGGCGGTCCGGAAGGTGACGCGTCCCAGGGCAATGCCGCGCACGATCACAGTCAGCGTCTGGGTGCCGGCGATGCCGCCCATGCTGGCCACGATCGGCATCAGCACGGCCAGGGCCACGACACGGGATATCGTTCCCTGGAACTGGGCAATAACGATGGAGGCAAGGATGGCCGTTCCCAGATTGACCGCCAGCCAGACGCCACGCCGCCAGGCCGTGATGCCGACCGGCTCGGACAAATCGTCCTGATCGGACAAGGCGGCCAGGCGGTACATGTCCTCGGTCGCCTCTTCCTGCACCACATCCAGGATGTCGTCGGCGGTGATGCGTCCGACCAGCACCCCCTCGTCGTTGACCACGGGCAAGGCCAGGACATCGTATTTTTCGAAGATGCGTGCCACTTCCTCCTGGTCCTGGCCCTCGTGTGCGCGGGGAAAGTCCGGATCGGCGACCTCGGACACTTGCTGCCCGGGATCGCAAAAAAGGAGCTTGTGCAGGGGGATGACGCCCGTCAGACGATCCTCCTCGTCCACCACGTAGACGTAGTTCAGATTCTCGATCTCATGCCCGAAACGGCGCAGCACCTCCATCACCTTCGCCACCGTCCAGTTTTGACGCACCTTGAAAAGCTCGGCCTGCATCAGGCCGCCGGCGGACTCCTCGTCGTGAGCCAGCAACGGCTCGATTTCGCGACGCTCCTGCGGCTCCAGACGCTCGATGACCTCATCGGCCACATCGCGGTCCACGGCCTGCAGGATGTCGGTGGCATCATCCGAATCGAGATGCTCGACCACTTCCTCGATTTCGCTCGGCTTCAGACGTGCCAGAAGGTCTTCCTGCATCCCCTCCGGCAGTTCGAGCAACACATCCCCACGCATATCCTCGGGGATCCGCTCGAGCAGTCGCAGACGCTCCTCGTCGTCCTTGCAGCCAAGCAACATCTTTCCCAGTTCGCTGTCGTGCATGGCGGCCAGTCGTCGCCGCAGGGCGCGCGGATGCGCCGCCGCCATATCCAGCGCATCCTGGGGACTGAGTTCGGTCTTTTTCTTTTCTTCCGTGACGGTCATGGGAGCGCAACGCTACATGAGGCGGCGTCCGGGTGGAATCAGCGCTTCAGTTTCTCCAGGGCCTGCCGCAGCAGGCGGGCGGCATCGGCCTTGCGGCCGGCATCGGCGACCTCAAGACCGGGCCGTGGGGGTGCCTTCAGCGCCCGACGCAGGTACACCGCCGCCTGTGCAAAGTGCTTGTTGTCGAACAAAAAGGTGCCCATGAAATAATTGGCATCAAGACTGCGCGGTGCAATCCGCAGCGCCCTGCGCAGATATGCGCCCGCCGTATTGTCATCGCCGAATCCCAAAGGCCAGGGAGGCATGCTGTGGTAAAGATCGCCGAGGAAGGCCTGCGCGAGCCCTCCGTCGGCTTGCGGATCGATCGCAATCGCCTTCTCGAGCATGATCCTGGCCTTCCGGATCATGCCGATGGAGGAGAAGGCGTGCCGGGCGCCGGCCTCGTTCGCCAGCACCACGGCGTTCCACAACCACAGGCAGGCATCCCCGGGTCGGCGGCGGCGCATGTCTTCGATCCGCAGCCGCAGGCGCGCAAACGCCGCCGCCCGGCGGGGCGGCGGCAATCGATACTTGATTTGTGCCCATTCTCGCTTGATCTCCACAAGCCGGAGGTTGCAGGCATCCACCGGTCCGCCGCATGCGAGCATCCCTGCCGCAAACGCACCCACAAGGAGCAAATAGAAGGCCGAGGCCCTGCGGGTCTCGCAACGGCGGGCCGGCATGAGATGGCCGCTTGCAGCCATGTTTTGCTCCCAGGCTTCCGCAATAAAAGGAGGGTTGGGGTCAGGTCTTGAATCGTGCACCTTTTCATCAATCCGGAGCAGGCTGTGCACGATTCAAGACCTGGCCCCAACCCTCAACCCTCTATTTGATGTGCAGCTTTTTCTTGACCAGGGCCAATTTTTTCGCCGCCTCGGCCTTGCGCCCGGCGGAGTAGATCGGCCGGTCCGGAACATCCGGAAGGCTCAACACCTTCTGGAAATAGGGCAATGCCTTCTTGTACTGTTTCCGGTGCAGCCAGTAGTCGCCCATGAAATAATTGGCATCCATGTCATCCGGGGCCATGGCGATGGCCTTCTTCAGGTAGGCGAGCGCCTTGTCGTCATCGCCGAAACCGATGAAGCCGCCGGGAACCATATAGTAGAAACTGCCCAGGGTCGTGTAGATCGAGCCGTGCATGGCGTTGGGATCGATTTTCTCCGCTTCCAACAGCAGGTCCCTTCCCTTTCGCATCTGCGGCATGGCCGAAAACATCGACTGCAGGCCGCCCATGGCTCCGGCATAGCCGGCACGGATGATCGCCTCCCAGATCTTGGGCTCGGCGCGATTCGGGTATTTCGTCGTCAGTGCCGCGGCCTTGTCCACCAGGGCCTTGAAGGCGGCCAGCTTTTCATCCTGCGGCGTCTTGTAGTTCGCCTGCGCCCACTCGTGCTGCAACGTAAGGATGGCATCGTCGACCTCATCGGCGAGTGCCGTGCCTAAAGGTGCGGCCAGCAACAAAACCGCTGCGAAGCGAATACGTATCCTGTGCATGGTATTCATCATCCTAATCCTTCTCCTTGGCGAATTTTCTGGCGATGCGATTCTGGGCCGCCAGTGCCCGATCGACAAGGCGCGGGAAACGCACATTGATCTGCACGAAGAGGGATTCGGGGAAGCCGATGTAGACCTCTTTGCGGTCGTTGTCGATGGCCTCGAGAATCTTCTTCACGACCACTTCCGGCTCATCCATGTTCATCTTCACGGCCTCGCCCATGCGCATGATGCGACCGGTATTGAGCGGCGTTTTCACCGCCCGCGGAGCCACGTACATGACCTTGACACCAGTGTCGTGGAGTTCACGCCGCAGTGCCTCGGAGAAGCCACGCAACCCGAACTTGCTGGCTGAATAGGCGGTGAAATAGGCGAAGGCAATGGAGCCGAACACCGAACCGACATTGACGATGCGGCCCGAGTCGCGCGTGAGCATCTGCGGCAACACGGCACGGGTCAGAAGCATCGGCCCGAGCAGGTTCACCCGAATCAGTCGCTCCACAGTCTCGGGCGCCTCGTCCTCAAAGCAGCGAAAGCTCATGATTCCCGCCAGATTGATCAAAACATCGATCGGGCCGACGGCGTCCTGCGCCTCGGCGGCGATCTTCGCGCATCCCGCAGCCGTCGAAAGATCACCGACGATGGCGTGTGCGCCCGGCAATTCCTTGGCCACCGATTCCAGGGCCTGGGCATTGGCATCCACCAGGGCCAGATGACCGCCACGCTCGTGCAGGGCCCGGGCCAGCAGACGTCCCATACCGCCGGCGGCACCGGTCAGCAGTACGTTCTTGTCACGTATTTCCACATTCACCCTCCCTTTGCAACGGAATCCGCGGCAGGCCGCGAAAGATATCACCATAGAGCTTGTAGAACATGCGCGCGCAATGGATCACGGCGTCCTTGTCTTCCCGGCGCTCAAGCCGGTTCATCAGATTCTTGAAGAAATCCACATGCCCCACATCCAGGGAGCCGTGCGAGGTCAGATAGGAGAAGGCCTGCTGGGGAAGACCCAGGCTCCTGCGGATATTCTCCGCCGCCCGTGTCGCCAACGCGACGCTGGTGCCCTCGAGCACCAGAACCATGCCGAAGAAGCCGACCGGGTTGCGGCGATGAACCGTATCGTAGGCATAGGCCACCATCAGTTCCGTGGCCGGCTGGGGTTGCGAGTGACGGACAACCTCCGCATCTCCCCCGCAGGCCGCGATGTCGTTCAGAATCCATTCCTGATGCCCTATTTCCTCCTCGATGTATTCGCCGATGGCCTGACGCAGCCATTCCAGCCGCTCGGGCAGGCGGGAACCCGCAGCCATCAAAAGCGGCACGGTGTGTTTGACGTGATGGTAGGCTTGAGCAAGAAAAGCCAGGTAGCTTTCAAGCGACAGCTTCCCTTCCGCCCCCATGCGCAGGAAGGGGATGGACAGGAGTTCATTGCGCGCATCTTCCGTTTCCGCAAGCAATTCCTCGTAGAACGTTTCCTTCCGGCTCATTCAGTTCTCCTTCTCATAGATGGCTTCAATCTCCTCCTTGTAGGCCCGCCAGATACGCTTGCGACGCGGCCGGCCCGTCGCCGTCCACTGACCGTTCTCGATGCTAAAGGCTTCCCTGGATGCAAGCCAGCGCCGGACGCGCGCATAGTCCGGAAGGCGGGCATTGGCGGCATCCACGGCCTGTTGAATCGCCTTGGTATCCGCGCCACCCCGCGGCGTCAGGATGGCGACATTGAACGGGCGTCCGTCGCCGAACACCACGGCCTGGGCAATGCACGGCGAGGCAGTCAGTTCCCGCTCCACCCATTCGGGCGCGACATTGCGACCGAAGGCGGTGATGAAGATGTGTTTCTTGCGTCCGGTGATGTGCAGGAAGCCCTCGTCATCCAGAAACCCGAGATCGCCGGTCGGCCAGAAGCCATCGCGCAATTCGGGCCGACCACGGCCCAAATAGCCGCTGAAGAGGCTGCCGGCCACAAGAATCTCTCCATCTCCGGCCAAGGCCAGCCTTACATGCGGCAGGGGTTTTCCCACGGAACCGACCTTGCAGGCGCCCGGGGCATTGACCGCGACCACGCTCGCCGCCTCCGAAAGCCCGTACCCTTCAAACACGGGCACGCCCATCGCCGCCGCCTGCCGCAACAGCTGAGGTGAAACCGGCGCCCCACCGCCCGCCGCGTAACGAAGCCGCAAGACTCGGGTATCGCCGGCGGAAAGCGCCGAAAGGAGTGCCAGCAGCATTTGCGGGATCAGAATGCAGGTGCTGGCCTCTTCCAGCAGTAGGGCCTGCAACAGCCGCTCCGGATCGAGTTCCGCGGCTCCACGCACACCAACGGCGGTGAGTCCGGGCAGAATGCAGGTGGCGCCGGCGAGTAGAGACGTGTAGAGGCCCCCGACGTTTTCCAACAGGGTGGAGAGCGGCAGCAGGCACAGGTGCCGATCCTCGGAGTGTGCACGGGAGACCTTTCGCAGAGATTCGGCCACGGCCTCCATCGCGGTTTGGGAAAGGCATACGCCCTTGGGTTCACCGGTGGTGCCGGAGGTGTAGGTCACCTTGGCCACATCTTCGGGGATCGTGCAGGGGAAGGGGTGTTCGAGCTGCAGAAGATGCACCCGTGTCCCCAAGAGCGTGAAGGCCTCCTGGTCGGAGACGGAGATGTCCACATCGGCCAGCAGGCGCAACAGCGGGCCGGGCGCATCGGTCAGAATCAATTCCAGACCGGAATCGGTGATCAGATGCCGGATCTGCGCCGGAGAAAAAAAACCGGGAATGGGGACCAACGGAATCAAGGCGGCCACGGCGGCCAGATCGATAAGAGCCCAGGCCGGAACGTTGTCCATGTACAGGCCAATGGCCACCGGCCGGTGTTCGCTCAATGTGACCGCCATTGCCTCGATTCGATCGTTCAGTTCGGAATAGCCCATGTGTACGCCGGCACCGCTGAGTGCGCTCTTTTGCGGGTGCGCACGGCCGTGGCGCCCGATTGCTTCCAGCACGCGGCTGTGCGAACAGTCGAAGGCCGCCATCAGGCCGGATTCTCCGGGCCGTTCAAGTGAACCGGATGCCGCGCCCCCCTGTTCGCACGGATCTTACCGCAGATCATGACCTCCCCGGGCCTCGTGCTGCCATCATGCTGGGGGGCTCAGGCTGCGTCTCTCCGCCTGCTTTGCTGCAGACCCTCGACCAAGGCACTCTCCCACAACGGCTGCAAAACTTCGCGCGTAAACTCCAGCGACCAATAGCCTTCATGGATATCACCAGCCATCACCCGCGGGCCGGCTAGATAGTAGCGCCCCCATTCACGCCGTTCTTCCTCCGACAATCGGCCCGGATCCGCATGCCCGATCTGGACGGGATTGAGTCCGAGACGGAAGAAGGCGTTGCGCAACTTGGTCACCCCGGTGAAGACCACCCAGCGAAAACCCACCCCGTACAAATAGGCCGTCAGGGCGGTGATGGCGGCCCGGGCGCCGCCCGGGTGGGCGTCCGCCAGATTTCCGACCTCGACGATATCGGCCCGGGGGATTTCACGCCCCTGGACCCGGCTCAGGACGACCTCGATCGGATCATCGAAGTAGTGCTCGACAAAGAGGGGGTGTTTGATGGCGTCCCTGTAGCCGACCGCGGCCACGATCTCGCCGTCCCGGGTTGTGAGGCGTACGAGATGGGGCATGTAGTGATGCAGATTGGCATCGTATTCGGTTCCGAAGCGTTGGTGAATGAAACGCTCGGTTTCCGCCCGCAGGGGGTGATCCCTCTCAATCGTCTCGATGATCATCTTCCCTCCCGTTGCAATGGCGCGGTTCCTTCATGGAATCACCGAACGAATCGGAAGGGATCCATGATCTGCAGCGGCTGGGTGTGTACACCCTCTTCCCGTCGCATGGGAACCGGCATTTCATGGTCGACGGATGCCGCCCTTCCACGAATGCGCCGGTCCGGCCCGCCGAGGATACAAGATAACATGAAGATCCGATGAAAGCCCGCTTCCTACAAGCGATGATGGTCCGCGGGGGGCTCCGGATGCGGGCGCAATCGGCAAACGGCACCGACGCTGGAGAATGTGGACACCAAGTACGGGACCAGGATCGTCAGTGCAATCTTGAACGCATCTGTATCCGTGAGTGCGTGGCGCAGGAGGACATCCCCGTCATTGATGGCCACCAGAACGGGACCGACGATCAGAGCGTATTTCAGCGCGCAACGGACATTGATCGGATCGCAGGCGGTTTTCAGCCAGATTTTCATCGCAATACCCCTGTCCAGAGCGGCCGGGCACCGCCCCGGTTCAAACATGAACCCTACCCGGGTGAAAAAAAACCGTCACCCCTGCCTCAAGTCCGAACAGCGGGTAATAATCCTAAAAACCTCAGTTGACAGCACACACATGGCGCATGCTCTTGATTTGCTTTGCTAAACGAAAAAAATCTTATCACCAATAAGATGACTGCGATTTTTTCCGTTACGCCCTTCAAATCAATATCTTACACCCTGCACACACTCCCAACTGAGGTTTTTAGCCTGAACTATTCATAAACCCGAGGATTAGACCGTTAATCCTATCTCAAAG
>CAZHOU010000071.1:0-7912 GCA_964534165.1 uncultured Zetaproteobacteria bacterium | reverse complement strand
AGCGGCTGTTGGAGAAAGGCTTCGACGCCTACCTGGAGAAGCCGATCGATCCCGGGACTTTCGCCGATCAGGTGCGTACGCTGCTGCAGGGAGGCACCGCCGGCGATTGAGGTGCACGGCATGGGTGCAAGAAAAAGGGGCCATGCGCATTTGCCACGGCCCCTTTGGGTTCTGATGCCGAGAAGGAGGGGGGAGGGGGCATCAGAGACGTTGAACCCTGGCAAAGGTGCATGAAAAGATCATGAAATGCGCATGAGAAGAGCCTCATGAGAATGCGAAGAGGCGCTTGAGACGGGACCCAAGGTGGCGGATGTCCATGCCGATGCCGAAAGCGGCCGGGATGGAAATCAAGGTGATGGCGGTGGAAAAGATCAGACCCCAGGAAAGGGCCAGTGCCATCGGTGCCACGAATGGATCGAAACCTCCCCAGCCGTAGGCCGTGGGCAGAAGACCCACGACGGTGGTGATCGTCGTGAGCAGGACGGCGCGAAGGCGGCGACGGCCGCCAATGAGCACCGCCTCCCGCCAAGGCATGCCCTTTTCCAGCAGGCGTTGAATGAATACGGCGATGACGAGCGAATCGTTGACCACAACGCCGGCCAGGGCCACGAATCCCATCATGGCCATGAACGACAGAGGTTGCCCGTGCACGAAGAATCCAACGATGATACCAATGACACCGAAAGGAATGGCCAACATCACGAGCAGTGGATAGCTCAAACGATTGAACTGGATGGCGAGGATGACAAAGATGCCGGCTAGCGCATAGGCGAAACTGAAAGCCAGACCGCGCAAGGATTCCTGTGAACGTTCTTCCTCGCCGCCCAGGTGGACGTGAACCTTGTCGGTGTCGGTGCCGAGCCATATCCTGCGATCACGCATGACACGGGCATTCAATTCGCGCGAGGTGATCTTCGCCGGGTCCACACCGGCCGAAATGTCGATGACGCGATTGCCGTCCTTGTGGCGAATGCTGGTGACGCCCGGCCGGGTGACGAAGCGGGCAATTGTTCCGAGCGGCGTCAGGCCTCCGGCACTGTTGGGGATTCCCAGGGTTTTCAGTGCCCGGATGTCGTGCTGGAAACGTATCGGATATCGCAGGGTGATATCCACTTCTTCTTTGCCACGATTCAGGGTTGAAACACGCAGGCCGTCGAAGGCGGCCTTGATGTGCGTGGCGACGGTGGCCAGATCAATGCCGGCGAAGGCGGCAAGCCTGCGTGCGAGCAACACGTGGATTTCGGGATCGCCTTTCGCCAGACCGCTGTCCATGGAATGCACGCCCGGAATCTTCTGCAAGTAGACCGTAAGCCGGCGTGCGGCGCGCTCGAGCACGTCCGGGGGCGCACCGGAAAGTTCGGCATGCAGGGCGCGGCCCACGGGCGGTCCGGGGCTGAGCATGACAAAATCGATGTTCAGCCCCGGGAACTTTTCCGGAACCACGCGTTCCAGGCGGTGCATCAGCGTGAAGGCCGAAACCGTACGTTGTGTGAATGGAGTAAGGATCACACGCACGAAGCCATAATGATCGCCAAACTGTTTCAGGCTGTCGCGTTCGTCGGCACTGCTCTGGCCGGTGATGACGACGGTGGTCTCAAGCAGCGAAGGATCGATGTTCGCACGCACTTCCCTGTCGATGGCCAGCATGTTTCGTCGCATGGCCTCAAGGGTTGTCCCCGTGGGGGCCGTGACACGGAGGTAGAATTGGCTTTCGGCTCCGGAAGGAAAGAGTTGGAATTTCATCTGTCTGGCCAGCTCCAGGCTGCCGGCAAGGGCGGCCAGGGTCAGCAGGATGGTCAGGTAGCGCCAGCGCACGGCCGGTCGCAACACCGCATCGTAGACACGGGTCAATCCGCGCATCAGGGCACGCTCTTTCGGATGTGCGCGCGGATTGCATACGTCACGGATGTGATTGGGAAGAATGAACAGCGCCTCGAGCCACGAGAAGGTCAGCAGAACGATGACCACGACCGGGATCGAAAACACGAATTTGCCGATGATGCCCTGCATGAACATCAAGGGCAGGAAGGCCACGATGGTGGTCAGAACGGTCGTGGAAACCGGTCCGGCCAGCTCGTAAGCGCCGAGTACGGCGGCCCGGTTCGGAGCCATGCCCTGCTCCATGTGCCAGGTGGTGTTCTCTCCGATGATGATGGCGTCGTCGACAATCAGTCCCAGGGCAATGATGAAACCGAACATGCTGAGAAGATTCAACGTATCGCCTGCAAGATAAAGAACCAGAACACCGGAAAAGAAGATGACCGGAAGCCCCCAGACGGTGGTGAAGGCCACGGCCGGACGCAGGAACAGCAGCAACACAAAGAGCACGAGCAAAAGGCCGATGCCGCCGTTGTCGGTCAGCACCCCCAGGCGCAGGCGGGTGACGGTCGAGATGTCGCGATAGGTATGCACATGCACACCGGCACCGTATTTCTCCGGTACGCGCTTCAAATAGGCACGCAGACGATCCACGAGATCGATCAGGTCGGCGTCTCTCTTCTTCATGACGATCATGTTGATGGCCGGTTTACCCATGGCGTCCACATAGCGTTCGGGAGCCACCAGGGTCTCGCGTACCTTGGCGACATCGCGCAGAAGCACGGCATGGCCACGAGCGTTGGCGCGCAACACGAGGCCCGCGACATCCGCCACCGACCTGAATTGACCTGCGATACGGATGATTTTCTCCCCGCGTTCGGATTTGAGGCGGCCGCCGGGGGCATTGACATTCCAGCCCTGGATCAAGCGCACGACATCCGCCGTGGCGATACGCAAGCGGTGCATGCGTACGGGATCGAGGACGATACGAATCTCTTCCTTGCGCTTGCCCTGCGTAACGATGCGGGCCACGCCGGGTAGATTCAACACATCATCCTCGATGGCATCGGCGATCCGCTTCAGCCGCAGCGGTTTGAGATCGCCGAAGATCGTGAAAGAAAGCACCGGCGCCTGTTCCGATTTGATCTCCGTGAGCCTCGGATCCTCCGGCAGATCCTCGGGAAGATCGGCACGATTGATGGCCTGCTGCACATCGGAGACGAAGCGAGAGCGGTCGCGATAATCTGGATCGATCTCGATGTCGATCTCCGTGGAACCGGAATAGGCGGTGGAACGAATGGTCTTGACGCCGTCGATCCCCTTCAGCTCCCGTTCAATGGGGACCACGACCAGCCGTTCGATCTCACGCGGAGAGGCACCGGGCCAGGTGGCGTGGATGGTCACGAGATCGAAGTTGATGCTTGGGAAGGCCTCGCGTTGGATGGTGAGTGCGGCATAGACGCCACCGGCCAGCAGCATGATGGAGACCATGTTGACGAGCAGGCCGCGCTCGACGAAGAAGGCGAGCAGGCGCTTCATTCCGGTCCCCCGCCCGCGGCTGAAGACACCGTTTCACTCAACGGCTTGCCTTTGGAACGCCGGTGGAGAAGCGGATCCGGAGGGAATCGAGAAGAATGCCTTCGGCCCAGGCCAGTTGCTGGTGGTCGCGCATCAGGGCGATACGGCGCAAGGCTGTTTCGATTTCCGCCGCACGCAGATCGCCTTCAAATTGAATGATGGTGGCCGTGTCCGAACGCCCCTGGCGATAACGCGCCAATTCCGCCGCATATTTTTCCCGCTCGGCCGCGGCGTGTCTTTTCGCGGCGTGATAGGTTTTCCTCCCGGCACGGATACGGGTGAGGATTGCGGCCAGATCATCCTTGATCAGCTCAAGGGTCTGGCGCTTCTCCGCCAGGACCTTCTCGCGCTCAAGCTCCGCCTTGCGCAGGGCTGCGCGGGCGGCATGGTCTCCGATCGTGTCCGAGAACTCCACGCCGATCGATGCAAAGCGGTCGGCAAGGGAAAACCCCTTGCGCAGGGCCGTGCCGTAGGTGCCGGCCAGGGTGCGGCTGCCGATGGTGCCCACCAGATCGAGTTGGGCGGTGTTTTGCGCACGGGCCTCCTGAAGCCTTGCCTCGGCGGCCTTGAGCCTCGCCGCCAGGGCCTGAAGCTCGGGCCTGCGGGATGCGGCCCTAGCGGCGGCTTCCTTGAGACTCGGCAACGGGGCTTCCGTGTATTCCGGTGCCAGGGTCCACAGCGGGGCATCCACATCGCGCAGCATCAGCCGGTTCAGTGCCGTCCTGTCCTGGGCCAGAACGGCTTCGGCCTTGCGCAGATCCATCTCGCGAGTGGCCAACAGAGCCTCGGCCTGCAAGCGGTCGGCGCGCTCAATGAGGCCGAAACGCTCCCTGTACCTCTGATAGGCCAGCAGCTTTTCGGCCCGGGCCACGGCATCCTGCGCCAGCTTGAGGTTGATCTCATCGGCGGCGATATCGTAATAAAGCTGGATGGCCTGGCGACTCAGATCCCGGGCCGTGACACGCACCTGCAGGCGGTCGGCGGCCTCATCGGCCAGGGCCGCCGCCAGTTCCTGGTGGTACTCCGGTCTGCCGGTGCCTTTCAGGAGAGGCTGGCGGTAGGTCAGATCGATCTGATTGTGGTAGAAGGGATCAAAGCGGGCAAAGGCCGAGGGGTCGAGCTGGAAAGACAGCAAACTGCGGTTGTAGTCGATGTCCATCGAGAGTGTGCCTCCAGCGGCCAACGGTTTGCTGAATCCCGCCTTGAACTGTTGGAAGGTGGAGGAAAGGACGGGATTGAATTTGCTGTTGGACGGATCTTGGCTGTCGTTGGCCAGGAGATTGATCGTGAGTTTTGGGTCGAGTTGGCCGTTGAGTCGCTCCTGGTCCGTGCGTGTGATCCGGAGATTGAGGCGGCTGATGGAGAGGTCCGGATGCCGTGCCAGGGTTTGTTGAATGACCTGCGCCAGACTCCATGCCTCCGCACTTGCGAGGACCGGCAGCAGGGCCATGTGCATGCCGAGGACGGCAGGCAGAAGGATGGATGCGCGCATGCAACCCCGCCCCATTGCAGAACTCATGAGCCGCGACTGACTTCCCGGCTTCGGAAGCTTCCCGAGTGGAAGGATTGGTCCACGGAACCACCGTACACCGCATTCGATCCCAAGCACGGGCCCAAATCGGGATGGATGCTTGACCCGGATTTTTCATGATGACCATGCGTCGGGATTTGAAATGTCGAAAACCATGAAGGAGTTGCATCGAAACCGATGTGCTTTTGCAGCATGACCCCTTGCATTTCGCGGCGCCTTTCTCGCCTGCGTCCTCCATCCCTGCCTGCGCCGAAGTCGCGGCAGGCAGGCGCGATCCCATGAAAAAACCGGGTTAACCATCCAGCGTTCTGCAATCGGCCCACCATGACCCCACTCTCGATTCTTCCGCCATTCGGCCTCCGGGGTTTGAAGGCTCGCTTAATAAATTGATAATGTCAACTATTGATCTTATCAAATATATCACCTAGTTTTCCCTGCATGCAGAGCGCCACCGTTTCGCAACGCTACGAGGACAGCCTCGGTTATCTGGTCGGACATCTGCGTTACGCATTCCGCCAGGGAATCGTACGCCGGTGCCAGGAAGCCGGCTTCGCCATTACACACGAGGAGCTGGGCGTGATGATTTTGTTACGGCATCGCGGCGGCGCCACACAAACACAACTGGCCCGCAACCTGGCCAAGGACAAGGCGGTGGTTACGCGTTTGTTGAACGGCCTTGTACGCAAGGGTTGGGTCGAGCGCCGGCCGGACGCCAAGGACCGCAGGCTGGTTCGTGCCTTCCTGACGCCCGATGGCACCCGTGCCGTCGAGCACATTCAACCCCTTTTCCTGAATTTCGCCGCCGCGGCCCTGGCCGGTGTCAGCCAGCGGGATTACGATATCTCGCGCAGGGTGTTGCGGCGCATCATCGCCAATCTGGAGCATTTGAACAGCTCGGACTGAATCTCAGGCCCTTTCGATAAATTCACCCGTTTCCGTATTCACCCGGACCTTTGTTCCGGGTTCGAGATATGGGGGGACCATGATCGTGGCACCCGTCTCCAAGCGCCCGGGCTTGTAGGATCCGGTTGCGGTCTGTCCCTTGACTGCGGCATCGCATTCCACAACCGTCAGCACCACGCTTTGTGGCAATTGCACATTCAGCGGTCGGGAACCATAAAATTCCACCATCACCTCCATCTCGGGCAACAGATAGGCACGGGCATCCTCAACCAGGGATTCATCCAGTTCGATCTGATCGTAGGTTTCCATATCCATGAAATGGTATCGGCCGTGGTCCTCGTACAGAAATTGCATCGGCCGCTGGGTCAGCGTCACCCGTTCCACTCGCTCGGTGGAGTTAAAGCGCCTGTTCACCTTTGTGCCGGTCTCGACATTGCGCATTTCTACCTGCATGCAGGCCACACCCTTGCCGGGAGTGATGTGCTGCGCTTTCATGACGCGCCAAAGTGCTCCGTCCACCTCCAGAATCATTCCCTTGCGAATACTCGGGGCATTGATTTGCATCGTTCGGCTCCTTGGGCACAATATCACTTGTTCAGACCGTTTCAGCGCGGCCGCAAAGGCTGGCCAACATAGCCGTATCCACAAACGCGGGCAAGAGGTGAGGAAGGATTGCAACTTCAGGACGCACTCGATCGTTATGTACAGAATCTGATTCTGCAACAGGCGGAGGAGAGAAAAAGAGCAGAGTATTTCGCCGAGTTGCTGGCCGATTACTTGTTGCATTATTCCGACCTCTTCCAGGACGATCATGGCGATCTGGATGAATGGCCGCTCTCGGACTGGGAGCGGGATCTGCATTCGCACATGAACGAATTGATGGATGGCGACACCGAACCTGCAGTCGATTTGCACGGGCTTGAACTCGACCGTCTCGAGGCCGAGCATCTGCGTGATTTCTTTGGCTGGTACCTGCTACGGGAATTGAACGGGGAGACCGCCACACTCTCGGAATGCTTCACGATCATGCGCGGCTGGCTGAATTATCTGGCCGAGAAAGCCTGGATCGATACAAACCGGCACCTCGAATTCCTGAGTGTTCTCGATGAAATGCAGGACGAGTGTGAGCGCACGAGCAAGGCCGCCCACCTGCTGTTTCACTTTGTGCGCATGGGAAGCGGCATCTCGCCGCGCCTGCGCGGGCAGAGGTTTTCACGATTTGTCGAAGGCCATGCCCGCATCGCCCGCCTGCGGGAGAACCAGATCTTCTTGAGCTTTGACAGCCAGCCGCATCTGATCGGGCCGGTGCCGATCATTCCGGCCATTGCCGATCTTCTCAAAATCGGGGATGTATTGGATGTGGAGCTTGGAAAGCGTGGTGACTTATGGCTGGTTGTGGATATCGGACCGGTCTATCCCGCCAATGTCTATGTGGAGGCCGAAGAATTCGAGCCTGTTCAAAGACTCTCCTGATACTGCGGCTCCCATGCTAAACCCTGAAGGCGCAGCATCCAGCCCTGCTTTCCTGGAGTGAGCACAGACTCCACGCCCAAAAGGGTCCGGATCACATCCAGGTTGGTTTCAAGATGCCGGGTGACGCATTCCACACTGACCTCGGAGCACCCGGCAGCCAGGGCCATCCCGATGAGCACTTGGTCGGCCAGGTGCGCATCCAGGGCGGCACCACCCATGACTACGGCTCTGCAATTGAGCGCCATTATCAGTCCGTGCACCAGATCATGCCTCAGGACAGGGGGCTCGACAGCGGCCTGGTCGCTACGGCAAGGCTCCGATTTGCGCAGGAAATAGCACAGCATGAATCCGAGGCTTACTCGCTGCTGTCAGCACCGACGGATAATGTCCTCATAGCACCGATTTACGATTTAAAGTCCCCGATAGGGGGATCACTAAATCCCTCGCCTTTAGGCGATGGATAGGTAGCCTTCCATGATATGTAGGACTACAAGCATGGCATCCCACGGTCTGGGATTGCAAATACTACAGGCTCTAGACTAGCAGCCATCGTTTTCCATCAGGAATTGGAAGGCACCGCCGCCCTTGCCGCAGCCGAAACAATAGTAG
>CAZHOU010000070.1:0-8199 GCA_964534165.1 uncultured Zetaproteobacteria bacterium | reverse complement strand
ACCAATCACCGATTTCGGCGCCATCCATCCGCGATCGCATGAAAAATCCGGGCTGAGGAACGAGGAGGAGCGGTCATGCGACCGCGAATGGAGCTTTCAGAAGCCAGAAGATTGTGAATTGTCTATTTTTCAACTACCCATGAACAAGCGGCGATCTTGTGAAAAATCCGACCCGGCCTCCATGCGTACAAAAATCCGGCTTGATCGTCGGCTGTGTGAATTGGGCCTGGCGGAGAGCGGCGCCCGCGCCCAGCGCCTGATCATGGCCGGGTTGGTGTACGTCGACGGCCGCAAGGCCGACAAGCCGGGCATGCAGGTTTCCCGCGAAGCCGAGGTGAATGTTCGCGAGACCCTGCGTTATGTTTCGCGCGGCGGCCTGAAACTGGAGGCGGCGCTCAAGCATTTCGGGCTCGATGTGCGCGCGGCCCGTTGCCTGGATGTGGGCGCCTCCACCGGCGGTTTCACCGACTGTCTGTTACAGCATGGCGCGGAGCGCGTCTACGCCGTGGATGTCGGCCGTGGGCAATTGCATTACCGCCTGCGCAACGACCCTCGCGTGGTTTCGCTGGAGCGCATGCACATCCGGGATCTCAGGCCGGCGCAGGTGCCGCAGGATATGGATGTGCTCACGATTGATACCTCCTTCATTTCGCTGACGACGGTGCTGCCGCTGGCATGGCCGTATCTGCGCCGGGGCGGCTTTTGCCTGGCGCTCATCAAACCGCAGTTCGAGGTCGGACCCAAACACCTGCGCAAGGGTGTCGTGCGCAGCGTGGAGGCACGCCTGCAGGCCGTGCGAAAGGTGGAGTCTTGCGCACGCTCCCTTCTGCATGCGCGTGTGGTAGGGGTGATGGAATCGCCGCTGCACGGCCCCAAGGGCAATATCGAATACCTGTTGCTGATCCGGAAAACCGAAACGGGCTAGCGCCGGCGTGAGGCGAGGAAATTCTGGAAGATCAAAAGGACGATGCCGACGGAAATGCAGGTGTCGGCGATGTTAAAGGCGGGCCAGTGATAGGTCGCCCCGCCGATGGACACATGCCAGTCGATGAAATCCACGACGTAGCCGAGCCTGCTGCGATCCAGAATATTGCCGGCGGCCCCGGCCAGGATCAGCACCAGCAGCCAGGACGTCAGACCCGGTGTCCTGCGTTCCCGCAGCCACCAGATCAAAACGACGAGAGCGATGCCAAGGGTGGCGCCGAGCAGCAACTGTTGCCGCCGGGTGTCGCTCCAGCCGGCGAAGATCGAGAAGGCGACGCCGAAATTGTGCGCCTTGACGAGATCGAAGAAGCCGGGGATCACGGTCCGGTGGAAAAACGGCGACTGCGCCTCGATCCAGAACTTCGTGGCCTGATCGACGGCCACGATCAGAACGAACAGGAGCAGCTGCTGGTAGGTACGACTCAGTCGCATGGCGCCGCGAGCCTAGCAGTATGTCGGACTTATGAGAAATCTACTGCGCGGCAGGGATAGCGGCCCGGCGGATTTATGTCGCGGCCTTCAGGATGGCGACATAGTGGCAGGCGGCACCGGCGATGACGAACAGATGCCAGATGTTGTGTGCCGGGCGCCAGCGTTCATCGAAGACGAAGAAGCCGGTACCGCCGGTGTAGCAGAGACCGCCGGCGACCAGCCAAGCCAATGCGGCGTCGGACAAGGCCGCCTTGAGCGGTAGGATGGCCGCGAGCACCAGCCAACCCATGGCCAGGTACAGAAGCAACTGCAATCGCCGACGTGGATCCCGGTGCCAGATGTCCAGGGCGATGCCGGCCGCGGCCAGTCCCCAGATGATCCCGAAAAGCGACCAGCCCCAGGCGCCGCGCAGCACGACCAACGTGAAGGGGGTGTAGCTGCCGGCGATCATCAGGTAGATCGACATGTGATCCAGCTTGCGCCACAGGATCGTGCGACCGCGATGCGTCAAGCCGTGGTGCAGGGCGGAAGCCGAGAAGAGCAAAATCAGGGCGGCGCCGTAGATGGAGAATGCGACCAGTCTCCATGGATCGCCGTCGGCCAAAAGCAGGAGCCAAATGCTGCCGGCCAGGGCCGGGACGACGATCAGCAGATGGCTGATCATATTGAAGCGTTCGTGCCGGCTCAGCTCGCGACCACCTCGAAGCAACGCCGGCACAACCCGCCGTGAATGGGATGGTCGGAATGGGCTGGGGTACCGACATTCCAGCAGCGGGGGCATTTGACGCCGGCGGCGGCGCGGACCCGCAACTCCTCCCCCGGCTCGGCGCGGGCGACGATCAGCAGTTGCTCGTAGCTTTCACCGAGGGCGGCGGCCAGATCCGGGTCCAGCCCCGGAATTTCCACATGGGCGGCGATCGAAGAGCCGACGATGCCCTCCTTCTTGGCCTGGTCGAGGGCGGCGTTGACCTTCTCGCGCAGCTCGAAGAAGCGCCGCCATGCTTCCTCGTCCACCGCTGTGTCCTCCACGTCGCGGAAGGATTGCAGGTGGACGCTCTCCGCCGCCGTTCCCGGCAGATGCTCCCAGGCTTCCTCGGCCGTGAACGGCAGGATCGGCGCGATCAGGCGAATCAGGGTGTCGGCGAGATCGAACAGCGTGGACCGTGCCGACCTGCGCCGCTCGGAGTCGGCGCCGTCGCAGTAGAGACGGTCCTTGATGACATCGAGGTAGAAGCCCCCCAGATCGACGGCGCAGAAGTTGTGGATTTCCTGGTGGATGCGGTGGAACTGGTAATTTTCGTAGCACGCCTTCACATTCCGGAGCAACTGCGCTAGGCGATGGCAGGCCCACCGGTCCAGGGGCCGACGCGCCTGCACGGGCACGGCATCCCGCCGCGGATCGAAGCCGTCCAGGTTTCCGAGCAGAAAGCGGATCGTGTTGCGGATGCGGCGGTAGCTTTCCGATAGCTGTCGCAGGATATCGTCCGAAATGCGGATGTCGGCGGCATAGTCGGAGGCGGCCACCCACAGGCGCAGGATATCCGCGCCCAGTTGCCGGATCACCTGTTGCGGCGCGATGACGTTGCCGCGTGATTTGGACATCTTGTTGCCCTGGGCATCGACGACAAAGCCATGGGTCAACACGCCCTTGTACGGGGCGCGTCCGCGCGTGCCGATGCATTCCAGAAGGGAGGACTGGAACCAGCCGCGATGCTGGTCCGATCCCTCCAGGTAGAGGTCCGCGGGGCTCGCAAGTTCCGGCCGCTTCTCCAGCACGCAGGCATGGGTGGAGCCGGAATCGAACCATACGTCCAGGATGTCCTCCTCCTTGACGAAATCGCCGCCGCCGCAATCCGGGCAGCGGGCGTCGGAGGGCAGGAATTCGGCGGGATCAAGCGCAAACCACACGTCGGCGCCGCCCTGCTCCACTTTCCGGGCGATGGCCTCGATGACTTCCGGCGTCGTCACCGCATGCGAGCCACAATCGCGGCAGGTGATCACGGTGATCGGAACGCCCCAATTGCGCTGGCGCGAGATGCACCAGTCCGGCCGGCTCTCCACCATGGAACGGATGCGCCGCTCGCCCCAGGCCGGTGTCCAGGCCACCCGGTCGATGGCGTCGAGCGCCTTTTTCCGCAACTCCCCGTGTTCCATCGAGATGAACCATTGTTTGGTGGCGCGGAAGATAAGGGGCGTGTGGCAACGCCAGCAATGGGGATAGGCGTGGCGGATCCTGCCGCTGCTGAGCAGGGCACCGCTCTGTCGCAGATGCTCGATGACCAGATCGTCGGCCTGGAAGACATGGCGGCCCTCGACCACCGGCGTGCCGGGTTGGAAGACGCCGCGGTCGTCGACCGGATTGAAAGCCGGAAGGCCGTATTTCCCGCCGACTTCGTAGTCCTCCTGGCCGTGGCCGGGCGCGGTGTGCACGGCACCGGTGCCGGCCTCGAGTGTCACGTGCTCGCCGAGGAGAATCGGCGCATCCTGATCCAGGTACGGGTGTCGGAAACGTCGTCCCTCCAGTGCCGCGCCCTTGAAGCGGGCCACCACCTCGCCCTCGGCCCCGAGGGCGGACAGCATCGCTTGCCGCAACTCCTCGGCCACGATCAACACCTCGCCGGGCTTGAGGTTGGCGTTGCCTCCGGCATCGGTGATGCGCACGGCGGCATACTCAAAGTCGGGGGCCACACAGACGGCCAGATTGGCGGGAATCGTCCACGGGGTCGTGGTCCAGATCACGATGGAGACGGGTCCCGAAAGGTGGGGAACGAGATCGGACAGGTTCTCCCCGGCCGGAAACTTGACATGGATCGAATGCGAGGCGTGATCCTCGTATTCCACCTCGGCCTCGGCCAAGGCGGTGGTGCAGGAGACGCACCAGTGCACCGGCTTGGCCCCCTTGTACAGACCGCCCCCCCGCAGGAAGCGGCCGAGTTCACGCACGGTGTCCGCCTCGAAGCGGGGATCCATCGTGACGTACGGTCGATCCCAGTCTCCGATCCCCCCCAGGCGCTTGAATTCCTGCCGTTGCACCTCGATCTGTTGCTGCGCGTAGGCACGGCAGGCGGCGCGGAATTCCGCCGCCGTGACCGTCTCCTTGTCGCGTTTCTGCTTTTTGAATCGTGCCTCGACCATGAGTTCGATCGGCAGGCCGTGACAATCCCAACCCGGCACGAAGGGGGCGTCAAACCCCAACATCGAGCGGCTGCGAACGACGATATCCTTGAGCACCTTGTTGACGGCGTGGCCGATGTGAATGTGTCCATTGGCGTAAGGCGGACCGTCGTGGAGGATGAACTTCGGCGCCCCCTTGCGGATCCGCCGCAGACGGGCGTAGATGTTCTCTTGCTCCCACTTCTTGAGACGCTCCGGTTCACGCTGCGGCAGGTTGCCACGCATCGGAAAGGCCGTCCGAGGCAGGAATACGGTGGCCCGATAATCGAATTTTTCCGTCAATGCACTCTCCAGGCTGCGTAGAATGGATCGCCGCCGTTACCGTGGCGGCCGGCCCGCATTCTTGCCGTCTCGGGCAGAAAAGCCAGCCCCCGCAAGAGCGCTGAATGGTCATCGGTAGTCAGGGATTGTTGAAAGGCATATGGAGGTTAAACCGCTCCCGCCCGACCTCCATCCCGTCCTTTTCCGGACTACCGATACAGGGCCTCCAATTCCTGTTTGTAGCGAGCGAACACTTCACCACGCTTGATCTTCATGGTCGGGGTGAGCAGGCCTTCCTCGATGGTGAACGGTCTCTCCCGCACCCGGATGCGCCGGATCTGCTCGTGCGGGGCCAATGAACGCAGGTGTTTGCTGATACGGGTTTGCAGCATCTTGCGCAGGATCTCGGAGGAGGCGAGCTGTTCCCAATCCACTTGCGGCAGCCCCATCTCCCGTGCCCAGGCGAGACAGGCCTCCCTGGCCGGCGCCACGATGGCCACGAGATAGGGCTTGCGGTCCCCGTAGACCACGACCTGTTCGATCATTTCATCGGCGGTGAGCATGGCCTCGATGCGCTGCGGTGCGATGTTCTCGCCGCCGGAATTGACGATCAGATCCTTCTTGCGTCCGGTGATGCGCAGGTAGCCGTCCGCGTCCAGCTCCCCGAGGTCGCCGGTGTGCAGCCAGCCGTCCACGATGGTGTGCCGGGTCTCCTCTTCGCGGTGCCAGTATCCGGCCATGACATTGGGGCCACGCACGAGGATCTCGCCGTCGTCGGCGATTCGAATCTCCACGTTGCGAACGGCCTTGCCCACCGTCCCCAGACGCCGGTCCGAGATCGGATTGACGCTGATGAGCGGTGCGGCCTCCGTCATGCCGTAACCTTCGAGCACCGGTAGGCCGATGGCCTCGAAGAATTCCGCCACCTCGATTGAAAGGGGGGCGCCGCCGGAAACGATCACCCTCAGACGTCCGCCGAATCGATCGCGGATCTTCTTCCCCACCAGGGCGTCGAGCAAGCGCCGGCGCATGCGCCGCCAGAGCGGAAGGCGCCGGGTCTCGCAGCCGTCTTCAAGCAAGGCAAGGAACATGGCCCGTACCGGCGCCGGGCGCTTGCCGATCTGACCCGTGACGCGGCTGTGCACCACCTCAAGAAGCCTCGGTACGGCGATCAGGATCGTCGGCCGGGCCTCGAGCATGTTCTTGGCGACGGTGTCCGGACGTTCGGCGAAGGCAACCGAAATGCCTGCGGTGTAGGGAAGAAAATGCCCGGCCATGCGCTCCAGGCTGTGCGCCAGGGGTAGAAAGGAGAGCATCTTGTCGTCGGGGCAGAATGTGAAGATGTCCGGGACGGCCTCGAGATTGGCCAGGATGTTGCCGTGGGTCAGCATGACCCCCTTGGGGTCGCCGGTGGTGCCGGAAGTATAAATCAGCGTGGCCAGTGTATTGCGGTCGATTTCCCGCAGGCGCGCCTCGAGCATCGGTTCATCCGCGTCGGAGGCCTCCAGTTCGGCGAACGGACGCACATTTCCGCCGCCTGCACCCTCTGCCTCCAGGGCGAAGATCGCCTCCAACTCCGGGCACGAGGCGCCCGCTTCCTGAAGACGCGCTGCCAGCTTGCCGCCGGAGGTGATCGCCATGCGGGCCCCGGCATCCCGCAAGATGTAGGCCATGTCCTGGGGGCGATGAGAACAATACAAGGGGGTGGTCACGGCCCCGATGCTCAGGATGGCATAATCTGCAACCGCCCATTCCGGGATGTTTTCCATCAACAACGCCACGCGGTCGCCGACGCCCACGCCGCACCGCAACAGTCCGCTGGCTACCCGGCGGATGCGCTCCGCAAGCTGGGCATAGGTGATCGGCACATATCCTTGAGTGCGTCGCTGCCATTGGGCCGGTCGCTGCGCATGTTTTGCGGCGGAATCAAAGAAGGCCGCCGCCAGATTGGCCGCATCGGGCCAGCGCGCGCTCACGTCGATTTCGTCTCGGTTGCCTTGCCGCCGCTATCCTTCCTGGCCCTGGGCGTTGACTTCTTTCCACCTCGCGATCTGCCGACGGAACTCTTCTTGGCGGTGGCAGCGGCGGATTTTTTGGCGATCTTCTCCGCCTGGGGTTCATCCAGCTCGAGGTGCACGAGCAGGGTCATGTGCGTAATGACGATGCCGGGTACGCTGGCGACGGCGGCGAGCAGGGCGCCGAAGACGATGAGGGCCAGCAAATGTGCGAATCCGCCCCAGAAACCCGCCGCGGCTTCAAGGGCCGCCACCTGCGCGGCGGCGACGGCGTGCGCGAGGCCCCAAGTGATCTGCATTCCCAACCATAAGGGAGAAAGCACGAGCATGGCCACAAGGGCTGTGGCCAGCACACCGCCAAGATTGTAGATCAGCAATTCCGGCAGTCGCCGCCGCAAAAGCCGCCACAGCACCTCCCGCAGGGCCGTTGGATCGGGGGCGGAGATGGCAACACGGGCGGCGATGTTGAACAGGGCCAGCAACAGGGCGATGGCGATCACGGTGTTGAGCAGCAATAGAGGCACACCGAGCAGCGCCAGCCAGACCAGGCCCAGACCGGGGATCCGAGCCAGGAAAAGAAGAAAGAGCTCGAGCAGCAGCAACACCAGCAATCCTCCCACGGCCCAGGCCGGCAACAGCAACAGCGGTCGGATGCGGGAATAGGCGAAGCGCATGGCCTCCTTAAGGCCGGGTATCGGTTGACCCTGCAGGTCCGTATGCACCTGGTGCGCCAGTGCGCTCAAACCGAACAGGCTCCACAGCAGACAGGACACGCCACCGATGAAGCGCAACAAAATGGCGCCGACGCCAGCGCCGAGCATGGAAAAGAAGCCGTAGATGACAATCGCCACGATGATGGTAAGGGCCATGGTGGAGAGCAATGCCGGTTTCAGGGCACTTCGTGCACCGGCCAGGATTTGATCCAGATTGAAATAACGCAACGTGTCCTCCTCCCCGTACCGCAGGATTGCCCACCTTGGTCCCGCGGCATCCGCGCAACCTTTCAGGTCAAGCGGCCGTTTCCAAGGTTGCGTGAATGCCGGAATCATGCAGGTTGACTCGGAGAGGAACAAGCCCTGCGCTTGAAATTTGACCGCCCACCGCTTTTTTTCGTATGTTGCAGGCTTGTCCGGGGGGTTCGCACGATGGCCAGGACGGTTTTTTACACTACGGCGACAATGGGAGGCGGCATGGGCAAGAAAATCTGTATCTTCGGTGGCAGCGGTTTCGGCGGCAGGGCGATCACCCGCAACGCCATCGCGCCCGGACACACCATACCGGGCGACTGCCGGCAGCCGACACCGGCCGCCGCCCTGCCGATCCACGGCGCCCT
>CAZHOU010000069.1:0-8411 GCA_964534165.1 uncultured Zetaproteobacteria bacterium | reverse complement strand
TCGGCTGGCCGCGTCGGTGGCGGGGCGCGGGGTGCGGGTACAGCGCTCCGCGCCCCGGGTTGGAGACCCGCCGGCTGGCCGATGAACAATACCGCATCGCGGCCGAGGAACTCGATTCCCGCCCGGGTCTCGGCCGCGATGTCTTCATCCGCGGCCGCTTCCCCGAGGCCGAGGAGGTCGATCGCCCGTTGCCGGAACCGGATCTGGACGCCCTGCTTCTGGCTTTCCGCGCCGTCATCAAGCGCGTCGGCGGCGAGGTGCGCCAGCACATTTTCCTGGACACCATGAGCGTGCGCGAACAGATGCGCCGCGTGCTCGAACGCCTGAAGCGGGGCGGTGTTCTGCTGGAGGAGTTGCTGGAGGAGCCGTCGCGCGAAGCGATCGTCACCACCTTTCTCGCCATCCTGGAGCTGTGGAAGGATCAGGCCATCGTCGTGGTTCAGGAGTCCTGTTTCTCCTCCATCAGCATCCTCCGCAAGGAGGCGGCGTGAAGCTCACTTCTGCCATCGAGGCTCTGCTTCTGGCCAGCGACACGCCGCTGACGGTTCAGAAGCTGCGTGAACTCCTCGACGATGCTTCTTCCACCGACATCCGGCGGGCGATCGAGGAGATTCGCACGCATTACCGTGAGCGCGGCATTCGCCTTCAGGAGGTCGGCGGCGGCTGGCAATTCCGCACCGCGCCCGAACATGGCCGGATCGTCGCCCGCCTGTGGCAGACCAAAGCCCCGAGACTCTCGCGCTCGATGCTGGAAACGCTGGCCATCATCGCCTATCGCCAACCGGTCACACGCGCCGAAATCGAAGCGTTGCGGGGAGTCAGGGTCTCCAGCGCCATGATCGCCGCCTTGCAGGAGCGGGGCTGGATCAAGGTGCTCGGGCGCAAGGAGGTCCCCGGCCGTCCCCACCTGTATGGAACCGGTAAGGCCTTCCTCGTGGATTTCGGACTGAACAGCTTAAGCGACCTGCCCGAAATCACCCAACTCGTGGACATCGATGAGGTTGGTGAGGCCGCGGAAGAACAGGCAACGATGCAGTCGGCGTGAGTCCCCGCATGCCGTCATGACGGCGGAGCGCGGCGGCGAACGCCTGAACCGTTACCTGGCTCGCTGCGGCCTGTGCTCGCGCCGCGAGGCCGATCGCTGGATCGCCGCCGGACGAGTACGGGTCGACGGCGCGGTCGTGCGCGAACTGGGCTATCGGGTGCCGGCCGGTGCTCGGGTGACGGTGGACGAAAGAGCGGTGGCTCCGGTGGCGAAACACACCTACATCCTCTATCACAAGCCGCGGGGCCTTCTGTGCTCCCGCCGCGATGATCGCGGCCGGCCGCTGATCTACGACCGCCTCAAGGTCGGCCCCGGCGTCCAGTCCGTCGGGCGCCTGGACATGGACAGCGAAGGCCTGCTGCTGCTCACCGATGACGGCGATCTGGCCCATGCCCTCACCCATCCCCGCACCGCCCTGCCGCGCACCTACCGCGTGCGCGTCGTGGGCAGGCTGTCGCTTGCCGATCTCGAAGCCCTCAAGCGCGGCGGCATCGATCTCGGCCGCGGGGAGGAGAGCACTCCCTGCGAGGTCACGGTGGATGCGGAGACACACGGTCACACGTGGCTTACGATCACCTTGAAACGCGGACACTGGCGCGAGGTGCGGCGCATGCTGGAGGCGCTCGGGCATCCGGTGCGGCGATTGATTCGCATCCGCTTCGGGCCCATCCGGCTCGATCCCAACCTCCCTCCGGGTGCGTGGCGGCGATTGCGCGCGCAGGAAATCCAGCGCCTGAGGAAGGCCGCGGGCAGGCCATGACGGAACCGAATCTCATGCAAATCTACCGGCGCTTGTATGCACACTACGGACCGCAGCACTGGTGGCCGGCCGATTCGCCTTTCGAGGTGATGGTCGGGGCCATTCTGACCCAGAACACCAATTGGCGGAACGTGGAAGCCGCGATCACGCGCCTGAAGGAGGCCGGCATGCTCGATGCCGGCCGCATCGCCGCCTGCAATCCAAGGCGGCTGGCGGAGCTGATCCGCTCCTCCGGCTTCTACAATCAAAAGGCCGAGCGCCTGCAGGCCTTCTGCCGCTTCTACCGGCAGACCGGCGGCGAGAACGGCCTGCTACGGCTGCCCGATCCCAGGCATGCGTTGCTGTCGCTGCATGGAATCGGTCCGGAAACCGCGGACTCGATCCTGCTCTATGCCCTGGGCCTGCCGGTGTTCGTCATCGACGCCTACACCAAACGCATCGCAAGCCGTCTGGGGATTGCGGATGCGGCGGTGAGCTATCCTCGCTTGCAGGAAATCTTCACGGCCGGGTTGCCCGAGGATGCGGATCTTTACAATGAATACCATGCCCTGCTCGTCGCCCACGCCAAGCGTCATTGCCGCACCAGGCCCCTGTGCGACAACTGCCCGTTGGCCGATTGCTGCGCCTGGGTGGGGAAGATAAAATCGGCGGATCGGCGGCAAGGCCGAGATATCGATCTTTCGGATTCATGCACCACCTCATAATATCGCCATAATGGATTGATTCCATTTGTTCATTGATTTTCCCATCCCACTTTGAACTTTCTATTCGCGCGCCGCTGTGGTGAGATTCCCTCATGTGGATTGAACCGCCGATTGATCTGAACCGCTTGCCGCGCGAGCCGGGCATCTACCGCATGCTGGATCGACAGCGACAGGTGCTCTATGTGGGCAAGGCGCGCAATCTGCACAAGCGTGTATCCTCCTATTTCCAGCGCCGACCCGAATCCCATCGCATCGAGGCCATGGTAAGGCAGGTTCGGGACATCGAGATCGTCGTCACCGCCAGCGAGGCGGAGGCACTGATCCTGGAGCACAATCTCATCAAGCAGCTCAAACCGCGCTACAATGTCTTGCTGAAGGATTCCAAATCCTACCCTTACATCCTGCTGACCGACGAACCCTTCCCGCGCCTGTGCCTGTACCGCGGCAACAAGAGCGAGGCCGGCGAATATTTCGGCCCGTTTCCCAATGCCGGTGCCGTGCGCCGTACGCTGCACGCGTTGCAAAAGGTCTTCCGGATCCGGGACTGCGAGAACGCGGTTTTTCGCCACCGCTCCCGACCGTGCCTGCAATATCAGATCGGCCGCTGCTCGGGACCGTGTTGCGGTCTCATCAGCGAAGCGGACTATGCACGGCAGGTGCGCGATGTGCGCGCCTTCTTGCGCGGCCGGGACCGCATCCTGATCGACCGCTGGGAGCGAAAGATGCAGCAGGCGGCCGCGGCCACGGATTTCGAACGCGCCGCCTTGTTCCGTGACCGCATCCGTGCCCTGCGTTCGATTCTGGCGGGCAGCGGCGGTGAAGCGCTGCCGGACGAGGCCGACGCCATCACCATCCTTCGCAACGCCTCCGGGGTCGTGGCGAGCATCGGCGTGCGTCGCGGCGGCCGGGATCTCGGCGCGCATCAGGTGCGGGTGGCCCAGGCTGTGGATGCCGAGGATCTTGAAATCCTGCAATCCCTGTTTCTCGAACGTTACCGACACGAAGCTCCGGCGGAGATCCTCGTGCAGGCATCCAAGGGCGATGTGAGCGAGTTGCAGCGACTCTTGCGCCTGCTGCAGCCGCAGTCGCGCACCCGCATCCGGGCACCGCAGCGTGGCGCCCGTGCCGAATGGCTCAAAAACGTTCGTGCCGCGGCCGAAAAACTGCCGACCGGGGATCAGCAGGAAGCGCTCGGCGAGCTTCAGGCCCTGCTTGGCCTGGAGGAAATTCCTCAACGCCTGGCGGCCGTGGACAACGCCCATTTGGGGGGACAGCAGATGGTGGCCGCCATCGTCTACGCCGACCGGCATGGTATGGACAAGGACCACTACCGGCGCTACAAGCTGGACGATGTTCCCGCCGGGGACGATTATGCCGCCATGCGCTCCGTCCTCGGCCGTTTCTTCCGGGCCATCGGCGAGGAGACGCTTCCCGAACCGGATGTCATGCTGATCGACGGTGGCCGCGGACAATTGGCGGCGGCGATGGAGGCGGCGGCCGAATGCGGCCTTTCCGGCCTGAAACTGGTTGCCGTCGCCAAGGGAACGAAGCGCCGCGTGGGTGAAGAAACCCTGTGGCTCTCCTGGCGTTCCGAACCCCTGAAGCCCGGCCGAACCTCCCCTGCCCTGCTGCTCATTGCCCGCGTCCGCGACGAGGCGCATCGCTTCGCCGGCGCGCATATGCGAAAGCGCAAGAAAAAAAGCATGTTCGTATCGGAATTGGACCGCATCCCGGGGATCGGCGCGCACAAGCGTGCCGCCCTTTTGCGCCATTTCGGGGGCATCGAAGGTGTACGAAAGGCCGGGCGTGAACAGCTTGCGGCCGTACCGGGAGTCTCCAAGGTGCTGGCCGAACGGGTATTCACCGCCCTGCATCGATGAGGCCCGCCTGTGCGCCGGTTCCATTCTCCTAGCCCGGATTTTTCATGGGATCGCGGATGGATGAAGCAGAAATCGGTGATTGGTTATTCGTGATTGGTAATCGGGAAATCCACCAATCACCAATTTCCGATCACCATTCACCTCGGCCTCCGTCCTTGCTTGCCGGTCCGCGCAGACAAGCCAGGCGCCGCGAAATGCAAAGTGTCATGCTGCAGAAGTACATCGGTTTCGATGCAACTCCTTCTTGCTTTTCGATCTTTCGAATACCCACGCATGGTCATCATGAAAAATCCGGGCGAGGGGAAAACGCTCATCGTCCGCCGCACGGGTCAAGCCCGCTCGGCTCACCCCTTGCGCATGGCGGCGGTCGCCGCCATGGTGCAGGCGCATGAATCCACTGCTGCACATCGTCCTCTATCAGCCGCAGATCCCTCCCAACACCGGCAACATCGCCCGCCTGTGCGCCTGCACCCCCACCCGCCTGCACTTGGTGCGGCCGCTGGGATTCGATCTCGACGATCGCCGATTGAGGCGGGCCGGTCTCGATTACTGGCCGCACCTGAACGTGCAGGTGCATGAGGATTGGGCCTCGCTGCGGCGCAACCTTGGGCGCGGCCGTCGTTGGTTCGGTCTGAGCACGAAAGCCGCTCGGAGCATCTGGGATGCCCGTTTCTCGGCCGGTGACGTTCTGGTGCTGGGCCCGGAGACCCGTGGACTGCCGGCATCCATCCTGAATGAACTCGAAGCGGTGCGTATTCCGATGCGCACGGACGCCCCGGTGCGATCCCTCAACCTTTCTTCCGCCTGTGCTGTCGCCGCCTACGAGGCCCTGCGCCAGATCCTTGCCGGAAACAAACAGAAGCCAGGTGGAATCTTGAGATAATTACAGTGCGAGCGCTGTACAAGGCGCTCTCTTATCCACCGTCGCCGAAATCGACAAAAAAAACGTCAAACGTGAAACGTATCAAAGTACATTCTGTTATTTCATCCATAATGGATTGTTTTTATTGTTATTTCTTGTTGTGCCCATTCTTTGGGCTTGACCTTCGATGGGAAAAACGCCAAAGCAACCGGGCGCCATGAACGACTTATCTACCCAATTATCCACAGGAACGGTGGAGAAGTGCGAAACTCCTTTACCCGCTTACATATTCCGTCAACAATAGGCGCATGAAGTGGACGATCTCCAACCAATTGACGGCTGCCCGCGTGGTGTTGATCCCCCTCTTTGCCCTCGCGTTCTACCTTCCGGGAGAGATGGGGTATTTCGGTTCCGCCGCCCTGTTCGCCCTGGCCGCTTTCACCGACTGGCTCGATGGCCACCTGGCCAGAACGCGCAACGAGATCACCGCCTTCGGCCGCTTTCTGGATCCTGTGGCCGACAAACTGTTGGTGGCGACGGCGCTGGTGTTGCTGGTGGGAGCGGGGCACACGCCGGCTCTGCTGGCGGCCATCATCATTGGACGCGAGATCGTCATCGGGGCCCTGCGGGAATGGTTGGCACAGGTATCGAGCATCGTGCACGTGTCCCTTCTCGGCAAGTTCAAGACCGCCGTCCAGATGCTGGCCATCACCAGCCTCCTACTGCATCGGCCGATTCTCGGCGTGGACATGCACCTGATCGGGCTCGTGCTGCTATGGATCGCGGTCCTGCTCACCTTGTGGTCCGCCTACGAATATCTTCGCGATGCCTGGGATGAACTGGTGCGCCTGGCGGCCGGGAAAACCACCGGTGCGACGGCAAAGGTCACAGGCGGGAGCGAATAAGAGCGGCCACCTCTTCGTCCGTCAGCTCGATCGGATTGGTCTGCATGCTGTGGCCGCGGCAATTCTGGACCAGGCGCGGAATATCCTCCTCCCGCACACCGTAGTCGGACAGTCGATTCAGGCCGAAATCGTCACGCCACTGCGCCAGGATCCGGATCAGGTGTTCGCAAGCCGCATCCGCCGGCAATTCCGGATCGTCGGCAAAGAGCCTGCCGATGCGGGCGTATCTCTCCAATGCGGGATGATCCCCGGCCCTCGAGCGCAAGGCCTGGATATTGATGCGTACGGCATCGGCCACCAACGTGCCGCAGGCGACCCCGTGCGGAATCGGGAAGAATGCCCCCAGCGGCGAGGCCAAACCGTGCACCGAGCCAAGGCCGGCGTTGGCCAGTGTCAGGCCGGAGATCGTGGCGGCGTAGGCCATCTCGCCGCGGGCCTCAAGGTCGCTTCCATCCCGTATCACTCGCGGCAGGGCAATCACCGCCTTCTCGAGCCCGCTCCAGGCCAGGGCATCGGTCATCGGTGAGGCGCGGCTGGAGACATAGGATTCCAGCAGTTGCGTCAGGGCATCCATGCCGCAGGAGGCCGTCACCCCGGGCGGGCAGCCAAGGTGCAATTCCGGGTCGTTGATCACGGCGCGGGCGACCAGTTTTTCATGGCGAAAGGACTTCTTGAAACCGCCTTCTCCGCAGACGGAGAGCACGGCGTTCTTGCTCGTCTCACCGCCGGTGCCGGCCGTGGTCGGCACGGCGACGAAGGGGAGCGCCGGTCCCGGATAGGTCTTCCCCCGGCCCACGCCCTCCAGAAACTCGAAGACGGAATGCCCCAACGGCAGCAGGCCGGCGATGGCCTTGGCGGCGTCGATGGCGCTGCCTCCGCCCACGCCCAGGACGGCATCGGGCTGGAAGGCGCGGAATTCGGCGACGGCTTCATCCACGAGGGTCGGTGACGGTTCGCCGTCGACCCGAAGCCGCTGCAATTCAAACGATCCTTGCAGATCTTCAAGAAGGCCCCGGCATGCTTCGGAGGCATCGAATGCATGGTGGCCGGTGACCAACAGGATACGGCGGCCGAATTCCTCCAAAACGGAAGGAATCCGATCCCGTGTACCGACCCCGAAATGAAGATGCGGCGTGGATGCGAACGTGAAGGCAAGCGCCACGGTCTGGCTACGGGAAATTAAGCCTGCTGGCCCGCTTCTCTTCCCTGGCCGCTCTTTGCGGGCAAGGCCGCCTCGGTTTCAGGCGCCGGCGCGGTCGGATGCTCCGGAGGCTTGGGTTTGTGCCGGTTTTCCTTTCTGGTGCGGTCGAGTTTCTTGCCGGCCAGCACCAGATCGATCTCCTCATCTTCCAACGTTTCGAATTCGATCAGGGCTTCGGCCAGCATGTGCAACTGGTCCATATGCTCTTCCAGGATCTTCTTTGCGCGGTTGTAGTTCCTGTCGATGATGCGACGCACCTCGGCATCGATCATCTGCGCCGTTTTCTCGGAGAGGTTCTGGGTGCGCGTAACCTCGCGGCCAAGGAAGAGCTCGGCCTCGCGCTCGCCGTAGACCATGGGACCGAGCTTCTCGGTCATGCCCCACATGGTCACCATGTTGCGCGCGAGCTTCGTGGCGCGCTCGAAGTCGTTGGAGGCACCGGTGGTCATCTGTTTCAGCACAAGTTCCTCGCCCAAGCGCCCACCCATCATGATGGCGATCTGGTCCTCGAGGTATTCCCGATCGTGGTTGTATTTGTCCTCTTCCGGCAATTGCATGGTCACCCCGAGGGCCATGCCACGGGGGATGATGCTGACCTTGTGCACCGGATCGGCGTGTTTGAGGTTCTTGGCCACCAGGGTGTGCCCCCCCTCGTGGTAGGCCGTGGTTTTCTTCTGCTCGTCCGAAAGCAGCATGGAGCGCCGTTCCGTGCCCATGATGACCTTGTCCTTGGCGCTCTCGAAATCATCCTTGTCCACCTTGTCCTTGCCGTAGCGGGCCGCATTCAGGGCCGCTTCATTGACCAGATTGGCCAGATCGGCGCCGGAGAATCCGGGCGTGCCGCGAGCGAGCATCTTGACGTCCACATCGCTCGCCAGCGGCACCTTGCGCATGTGCACGCGCAGGATCTCCTCGCGTCCGTTCAGGTCGGGGCGCGGCACCACCACTTGGCGGTCGAAACGTCCGGGACGCAGCAGCGCCGGGTCGAGGACGTCGGGACGGTTGGTGGCGGCGATCAAGATCACGCCCTCGTTGGACTCGAAACCGTCCATCT
>CAZHOU010000068.1:0-8675 GCA_964534165.1 uncultured Zetaproteobacteria bacterium | reverse complement strand
GCAGAAGGCGAGGCGCCCCCGACACGGCCAGCCAGGGATTGAGAAAAAACGGCAGGGCATGGCGCAGCCGGGCCTGCATGCGAACCCTGGGAATGGAGGAAAACGGATCCACAGCGCCGTGGATCCACAGATAACCGCCACCGAATGCACCCTCGAGTTCCATGGGGGCCATCCGTCCGGCCTTCAAGGCGCCCACGCGGATCGAGACCTTGTGCGCCCACTTGGCCTCGCTGCTTCCGACACTCAACACACCATCCGAGGCCGTGATTCCCGCCACCTGCCACGGCAGGGAATGCCCGGGAGGCTCGGCGGGTTGCGCCTGCACGGGAATCGCACGTGGAATGGGATGCAACGCCGCCTGATAATGCCAACCGTGGATGCGGAGCGGGCCGAGAATGCGTCGGCCGCGGGTATCGACATCCTCGATGCGAATCTGCATGCGCCGGGCATGGAAGCTGTCGCCACCTTGGGCCAGTTTGAAATCGTCGAGCACCGCATCCCCCCGCAGGTGGATGCCGTCCTTCCCGCTTGCGGCGACCAGGTTCAAGACCGCGCTGCCGGAGAGTTGGGGTGTGCCTGTGGCGCCCGGCAGGGCGAGGGGGGGTAGAAAGGGTCGCAGACGCACGGCGGCCACGGGTCCGGCGGTGATCCGTGTAACGATCCCGCGGCGAGGGTCGCTTTCGATACGGAACTTCCATGGCTCTTTTTCCTTGGCCACGGCATCGAGCACGTACCCTGCGTCCGCATGCCATCGGCCAACACCGTGGAGCGGCGGCAGGTCGAATTCCCACCCCTTGTGGCCGCTCCTCCGCAGCGAGACCCGCACGGCGGCAAATTCCAGTTCTTCCACATTCAGTTTCCATGTCGGCGACGGCGATTCCTTTCCCAACAACAGGCCCAACTCCCCTGTCTCGATGCCCAGATGCCCGGCGTGCAACTTGCGATTCGAAAAATCGAGATCCATTCCGGAGACGGAGACATGCTGCATGTTCCATTCAGGCAGGTCCGCCGCTCCGAGTGTCAGTTGCCCGAGGTCGCCGCGGATGTGCGCCCGCCAGCCCGATTGGGCCTTCCGCTTGAGGTCGACATTGCCGTTGAAGTCCCCCGCCGCAACCTTCCGCCCTTCGATCACCGGCAAAAGAGCGGACAAACCCGCCAGTCCGACGTGGGAGCACGCAATCTTGAGCTGCACGACCCCGCGTTCCAGGTGCCCGTGCACATGGACCTTTCCCGCCTGCGGTCGCGACTCCAGGTCAATGCCGGCATCGAGATCAAGGCTTTGCTTCTCCGTCACTAGGCGCCAGTGCACATTGCCTTGGCTTGGGATGGTGGGGGAAGCCGAAGCGGGGGGCAGCCATGCAGAAACGGGGAGCCGTCGCCAGCGATAGACGCCGATGATCGAATTCCCGAACTTTTCACCCTGCAGGTGCACATCGCCCATGCCGCTGTGCCCCTCGATGGCGAAGGCGGTGCCGGATATGCGGCCATTGATGTTCGAGACGGTCCAGGGCTTGGATGCGGCGACAAGGCGCAAGCGGGCCTGCCGCAATAGAATGTTTTGTGCATAGCCGACGGTGGCTCGAAGCTGCGGCGGCCACGGGGTTTCTCCCGCAAGCAAGCGCCAGAGTTGTCGTTGCGGCAGCGACACCGTCATGCCTTCGATGCGGATCAGGGAGAAACGAGGATGCGGAGTGGCCGCGCCGAGGCTGGGGGCGTGCAGGTACGCCACCGGCACGCGCAGTTCCAGATCGCCCCGCTTCACATGCACGTCGCTGACCGTCAGGGCGCCGCGCAAGAGGCGGTAGTGCACCTCCCCGATCGATCCCCCCATTCGGGTCAGCAGGTCCTGGATGCTTCGGTGCAGGCGCTGTTCCATGTGCGCCTGCAAGGCGAAGTGGGCCGCAAGCAGAAGCAGGGCCAAGGCCGTAGCGGCAGCGAGGTATCCACGTGCCGGCGCCGGCATGCGGCCGAGGCGGGACCGGATATGCGGAGGAAGGCTCACGCCTGCCTTTGCAATTGCTCGATGACCCGATGGTCTTCCAGGGTGGTGATGTCCTGCCGGATCCGGCGCCCGGCGGCGATATCACGCAGCAACCGGCGCATGATCTTGCCCGAACGGGTCTTGGGCAGGCTGTCGGCGAAACGGATGTCGTCCGGACGCGCGATCGGTCCGATCTCGGTCGCCACATGGCGGCGCAATTCTTCCTTCAGGGTCGGCGAGGGCCGGTCCTTGAGCACGACGAAGGCACAGATGGCTTCACCCTTCACCTCGTCGGGACGGCCGACGACGGCGGCTTCGGCCACGGCTTCGTGCGCGACCAGGGCCGATTCGATCTCCATTGTTCCCAGGCGATGGCCGGAAACATTGAGCACGTCGTCCACTCGTCCCATGATCCAGTAGTAACCCTCCTCGTCACGCCGGGCACCGTCGCCGGCAAAGTAGAAGCGACCGTCGAATTTGCGCCAGTAGGTCTCCCGGTAGCGCTCCGGGTCGCCCCAGATGCCCCGCAGCATGGAAGGCCAGGGGCGCGTGATCACCAGCAGGCCACCGTGTCCCTTGGGCACGGGATGGCCGTTTTGGTCCACAATCTCGGCGAAAATGCCGGGAAGGGGATGGGTGGCCGAACCCGGCTTGGTGGGCGTGGCGAAGGGAAGAGGCGAGATCATGTGCCCGCCCGTTTCCGTCTGCCACCAGGTGTCCACGATCGGGCAGCGTCCCTTGCCGATCACCCGGTGATACCACATCCAGGCCTCGGGATTGATCGGTTCGCCCACGGTGCCGAGGATGCGCAGGGAGGAGAGATCGTGTTTTTGCGGCCATTCATCGCCGGCCTTGATCAAGGCGCGGATGGCCGTTGGCGCCGTGTAAAAAATGCGGACGCCGTGATCGGCGCACAGTTTCCACAGGCGACCCGGATCCGGGTGCGTGGGCACCCCCTCGTACATCAGGGTGGTGCCGCCACAGGCCAGCGGGCCGTAGACGCTGTAGGTGTGGCCGGTGATCCAGCCGATGTCCGCCGTGCACCAGAACACGTCCGACTGCGGCTTGAGATCAAAGACCCATTCCATGGTCAGGACGGCCCACAACAGATAACCGCCGCAGGAATGGACGACCCCCTTCGGTGAACCCGTGGAGCCCGAGGTGTAGAGGATGAAAAGCGGGTGCTCGGCCCCGAGGGCCGGGGCGGGGCAGAAATCCCGTTGGGCCGCAAGCGCCTCCCCCCAGTCGATGTCGCGACCGGGCGTCCATTGCACGTCGTTGCCGCACCTGCGCAGAACCAGCACGTGCTTGACCGTCTTGCAGCCTTCGGCCAAGGCCGCATCGACGTTGGGCTTCATCGCATGCACCGCTCCGCGCCGCCAGCCGCCGTCGGCGGTGATGACGAGCTTGGCCCCGGCGTCCTCGATCCGTTCCCGCAGCGCATGGGCCGAGAAGGCGCCGAAGACGACGGAATGGGTGGCGCCGATGCGGGCGCAGGCCAGCATGGCCACGGCGGCCTCGGGCACCATCGGCATGTAGATGACGACGCGATCGCCCATCCCCACGCCCATTGCCTTGAGGGCGTTGGCGGCACGGCTTACCTCACGGAGGAGTTCGGTGTAGCTGATGCGGCGCACATCCCCGGGCTCCCCTTCCCAGACGATGGCCGTACGTTCTCCGTTCCCGGCCTCGACGTGCCGGTCCAGACAATTTTCGCATACGTTCATCTCGCCGTCTTCGAACCAGCGGAAAAAAGGCGCCTCCTCCCGGTTCAATGTGCGCGTAAAAGGCTTGCGCCAATGCAAATGCCGGCGGGCGAGTTCGCTCCACGTGCCTTCGAAATCATCCTCGAAACGGCGGCACAGTTGGTGGTAGTCACGCATGGCGGTAAAGGCGGCGCCGGGATTCTCCGGCGGGGGAAAGATGCGCTCTTCGTTGAGGATGGATTCGATCGCTCCGTGCATGCTGCCACCTCCGACTCCATTTCCGGCCGCAAGCCGGCATCTCGATGACGGATCGAGAAGGGTGAGGTTGGAATCATGGCCGAAGGCGGGGTCGCGGGCAAATACCACGGTTTTTCTCCATGCCGTGCCGCAAGGAATGAAAATCGTCGCCGATGATTGTAGGCTTCGCAGGCGATGGAAGAAATCTACATCCTGCAAACGAGCATCGACGATGCCGGCAAGGCCGAGCATCTCGCGCGTGAAGCAGTGGAGGCGGGGCTTGCGGCGTGCGCGCAGGTGAGCGGGCGCGGCCTCTCCTTCTTTTCCTGGGGAGGCAAGGTGGAGAGGGCGGAAGAGAATTATTTGTGCCTCAAGACCACGGACGGGAAATTGCCCCAGGCCATCGCCTGGCTGCGAACACATCATCCTTATGAAGTGCCGGAGATTCTCTGGTGGCGGTGCGAAGCGGATGCGGCTTACGCTGCCTGGGCGCGCCGGGTGCTCGCCGACGGCCAAGATTGATCCTTGCATCTTGGCTCCGACTCCGCTGCAATCCCTTCTTCAAAAGCAGGTGACGCCGGTTCGGCGAGCGAGGACTGAACCTTTGTTGCATTCATCCCCCTACCCCATGCGCGTGAAAAATTCCGTGCGCCTGAGCAGCCCCGAATGCGAGGATGTCGTGGTCAAGTTGGATCTCGAGCCCGTGGCCGGGGATCTGCTCGAGCCTTTTGTGGCCGGAAAGGTCGCCCGACTCGGCCTGCCCGGAGTCAAGGATCCGTCACCGGGCTATTTCGCCATCGCCTCGGAGCCGGCGCAAAGGCGTTACTACGAGTTCGTCATCAAGCAACGCCCCGGCATCGCCGCCATGCTGGCGGCCCTGGACCGCGGCGGTCTGGTGGAGGTCGACGGGCCGATGGGCCGGGGTTTCGATCTCCGCCCGTACAAGGGGTGCGACGTTTTTCTGATCGGTGTCGGCACCGGCATCGCTCCCCTGCGCAGCGTCTGGCGAGACTTGCTCCCCAGGAGAGAAGCCTACGGCCGGGTGGCGATCTACGCCGGCTTCCTGTCGCCATGTCACCGCCTGCTCACCGATGAGCTGGAATCGCTCGCCGAGCACAACATCGAGGTCAGCGTCACGGTCAAGGTGGGCAGCGAGGACTGGAACGGTCCGATCGGGTATGTCCAGGATGCCTTGCGCGCCGATGCCCCAAGTGGCGACAATGCCGTCGCTTGTCTGGCGGGGATGAACGCCATGGTGGACGCCTGTCGCCAGACGTTGCACAATCTCGGCTTTGATGACAGCCGCATCCTGCTCAACTACTGATTCAAGCACGCTCACGCTTCCACTGCTGGCCCTGGATATCGGCGGAAAACGCATCGGCGTTGCCGTCTGCGACCGCTTCGGCCTTGCTGCCCGAGGCGTGGCCTGCCTGCGGCGCAGGGATGCGCAGTGGCCGCAGCGAGTGCTGGAAATCGCGGCCCGTTTCGGATGTCGGGGCATCGTCATCGGCCTGCCGGTGCACATGCACGGGGACGAGGGCGAGCAGGCGGCCGACTGCCGCCGGGCGGCGGAGCTGCTGCGGAAGGTGACCTCCCTGCCCGTTCTCTTTCAGGACGAGCGGCTGAGTTCATGGAGTGCGAAAAAGCGTCTGTTCGCGCTGGGGCTGAAGGAGAAAAAGGTGCGGGAAAAGGTGGACCAGACCGCGGCCGCCATCATCCTCGAGGAGTTTTTGTCCGCGCATCCGGAGTTACGGGGTGGTTGAGACGATCTTTGATTCCGCCACCATCGAGCGGGCACTCGATTCCCTGGCGGAACGCATCGCTCTCGGAACCCAGGGCACGATCAGCCTGATCGGCATCCAGCGTGGTGGAGCGGTGGTCGCCGATGCCCTGCAGTCGCGCCTCGAACGCGCCGGATTTGCCGTCGAGCGGGGCAACCTCGACATCAGTTTCTACCGTGACGACCTCGACACCATCGGACCGCACCCGCAGGTGCATCCGAGTCAGCTGCCGTTCGATATCAGCGGCAAGGTCCTGTGGCTGGTGGACGATGTTCTCTACACCGGACGCACCGTTCGCGCCGCCTTGGGTGAAATCTTCGATTACGGTCGGCCTGCCGCGGTGCGCCTCGCCGTGCTCATTGATCGCGGTGGCCGGGAGCTTCCGATTCGGGCCGACGCCGTGGGCCTGTACCACGAGGCCCCGGGCGATGTTTCGGTCAAATTGGTCTTTGGGGAGGGTGACTGGCGGATCGTTCAGAAGCGGATTGGTCATGAAGCGGATTGAGCATCTGTTGGGCATCCGGGACTTAAGCCGGGAGCAGATCGACTATCTGCTCGATCTGGGGGCGTCGTTCGTCGATCTGTCGCGCCGCAGCGTAAAGAAGGCGCCGGCGCTGCGGGGCAAAACGGTGATCAACCTCTTCTTTGAGAATTCCACGCGCACCCGCACCAGCTTCGAGCTGGCCGGCAAGCGGTTGTCCGCCGATGTCATCAACATTTCCACCGCCACCAGTGCCGTCCGGAAGGGGGAATCCCTGCTCGACACCGGCTACACATTGGCGGCGATGAAGCCGGACGTGCTGGTGATCCGCCACAGCCTGGCCGGCGCCGCCGATTTTCTGGCACGGATGCTTGTGGATACGGCCGTGGTCAATGCCGGCGACGGCGCCCATGAGCATCCGACCCAGGTTCTCACCGATCTTTTGACCATGCGCCAGACCTGGGGGGAATTGCAGGGAAGGACCGTGACCATTGTCGGAGACATCGCCCATTCCCGCGTCGCCAACTCCCACCTACTGGCGGCGGCCAAGATGGGTTATCGTGTGCGGCTGGTGGCTCCCAAGACGCTGCTGCCGCTGCACGTCGAACGTTACGGCTGCGAAATCTGGCACGATTTCGATGCCGCCATTCCGGGATCGGATTGTCTGTACATGCTGCGGGTGCAGAGTGAGCGATTGGGAAGCCGCTGCTGTTTTCCTTCCGTCCGGGAATATCACGAGGCCTACGGGCTGAATCTGCGCCGCCTGTCCCTGGCCGGCGAGGCCTGCCTGGTGATGCATCCGGGGCCGATGAACCGCGGCGTGGAAATCGCCAGCGAGGTGGCGGACTCGGCCCGCAGCCGCATCCTCGATCAGGTCGAGAACGGTGTCGCCGTCCGCATGGCCGTGCTTGCGGCCCTGTGCGGCGGCCAGGCGAAGCCGACGGCGCGGCCGGCTGCCGGGGAAAAGGCGCAGAGGGATTTGTGGACATGAACACATTGCGAATTTGCGGCGGGCGGGTGGTCGATCCGGCGAACGATTTCGATGCCGTGGCCGATCTGTGGATCGAAGACGGACGCATTGCCGCCGTGGGCGCGAGGAAAAAGGGGTTCAAGGCGGAAAAAACGCTCGATGCTTCCGGGCTCGTCGTCTGTCCCGGGCTCGTGGACATGCATGTGCATCTACGCGAGCCGGGCGAGGAATGGAAGGAGGACATCGAGTCCGGCTCCCACGCGGCCGTGGCCGGCGGTGTGACGGCGATGTGTTGCATGCCGAACACCCATCCCCGCCTCGATCACGAAGGGGTGGTCCGCCAGGTGATCGAGCACGCCGCTCAGGTGGGGCTGTGCACGGTGCATCCGATCGGGGCCGTGACACGCAATCTCGAAGGCAAGGAATTGACCGAGATGCGCGAGCTGGCCCGGGCCGGCTGCGTGGCCTTCTCCGACGACGGCATGCCGGTGTGGCACTCCGGCGTCATGCGCAAGGCGCTGGAATACGCCTCCAGCTTTGACTTCCTGGTCATTCAGCACGCCGAGGACCTGCACCTGACGCAAGACGGCTGCATCAACGAGGGCTGGGTGGCGACGCAGCTGGGAGTGGCCGGCATGCCGGCTGCGGGTGAGGAGGCCGTTGTGGCCAGGGATATCCTGCTGGCGGAATGGACCGGAGCCCGCTATCACGTGGCGCATATCTCCACCGCGGGAGCGGTCGAACTGGTTCGGCGGGCGCGGGCGAAGGGCCTGCGGGTGACGGCCGAGGCGGCGCCGCACCATTTCGCCCTCACCGAGGACGAAGTGATGGGCTTCAATACGGATGCGAAGATGAATCCGCCGCTTCGAACCGAGGCGGACCGGCGGGCGGTCATCGAGGGCCTGCGCGACGGCACCATTTCGGTGATCGCCAGCGATCACGCCCCCCATCACGAGGACGACAAGCGCTGCGGCCTGGAGTGCGCCGCCTTCGGCATCGTCGGCCTGGAAACGCTTCTTCCCGTGTCCCTGTCGCTGGTGCACGACGGTGTTCTCACCCTGCCCGAGTTGATTGCAAGATTGAGTACGAATCCGGCGCGGCTTCTTCGCCTTGCGGCCGGGACGCTTTCCATCGGCGCCGCCGCCGACATCTGCATCTTCGATCCCGAGGCCGAGTGGGAGTTGAATCGCGGCGATCTGCACTCCAAGAGCAAGAATACACCCTGGCACGGCCGCACACTGCGCGGCCGGGTGACGCACACGATCAAGGGAGGGATGGTCGTCTACGAACTGGAGACGGCCGCGCTCTAACCCGGATTATTCATGATGACCATGAGCCGGGATATGGAGTTCCGAGGGACGAGGGGTGAGTAGTGAGAATTCTCGAACCTCGTTCCTTGCGATTGGATAAGCGGCCTGGAGGCCGCTCCTACGGGTGGTGATTGGTGAATCGTGATTGGTGTTCCCCCCAATTACCAATGACGAATCACCAATCACCGGATGAGGGGTCTCCAGACCCC
>CAZHOU010000067.1:5314-8749 GCA_964534165.1 uncultured Zetaproteobacteria bacterium | reverse complement strand
TGCTGAAGCACGCCAACGCCCAACAGCTCGTGGGCATCCTGCGGCCGCTGGTGGCGCCGAACGCGTCCCTTTCCGCCTATCCGGCGGCCAACATGCTGCTCCTGACCGACACGGCCGCCAACGGGGACAAGATCGAACGCCTGGTACGGGCAATCGATGTCCGTGAAACCGTCGGTGTGCGACTCGCGCCCCTGAAGTACGCCGCGGCCGAGAAGGTGGCGCGGACACTGGCGCGGCTGTTTCCCACCGCCGGCGCCGCATCGCTCAAAACCGTGGCGCACCAGCCTGGAAACTTCCTGGTCATCGTCGCACCCCCGGCGTTGATGCGCGATGCCATGACCGTCGTCGAGCGGTTGGACGTGCCGCCCAAGCCGGGGGGCAGCCGCCTGCGCGTGCGCTACCTGAAGAACGCCGACGCCGAGGATGTGGCCAAGGTGCTGAACAGCCTGATTGCGGGCCAGCAGGGTGGCAAGCCCGGAAACGACAAGGCTGTGTTCACCGGCAAGGTGAAGGTGGTGGCCGACGCGGCCACCAACTCCCTGTTGATCACCGCCGGGCCGGCGGACCAGAAGGCCCTCTCCGCCCTGATCGACAAGCTGGACATCCGCCGCCTGCAGGTGCTGGTGGAGGCATTGATCGTCGAAATTTCGGCCAGCGGCGCGCAGCAATTCGGGATCGAGTTTCGCGACATCAGCAATTTCACCGCTTCCGGTCGCCGCGTCCTTGGCGGCACCTCGTTCGCCAACCAGGCCGGTGTCAGCATCAACACCGTGGCCGCCAATCCGCTGAGCCCCGGCAACGGCCTGGCCGTCGGCGTGGTGAGCGGCACGGTGACCTTCGGCGGCACCGAATTCCTGAGCCTGGGCGCCCTGATGCGGGCGCTGGAGACCCGCACGGATGCCAACGTCTTGTCCACCCCGGACATCCTGACCATGGACAACGAGCAGGCCGAAATCGTCGTTGGCCAGAACGTGCCGTTCGTCACCGGCCAGAACGTGACCCAGGGCGGCACGGCCAATCCCTTCCAGACCATCCAGCGCAAGGACGTGGGGCTGACCCTGCGCGTGACGCCGCAGATCTCGGAAGGCGACATCATCCGCCTGAAGATCTATCAGGAGGTGTCGAGCGTCGAGCCCAGCTCCCAGAACGTGGCCACGACCAGCGACATCGTCACCAACAAGCGCGCCATCAAGACCACGGTACTGGCCAAGGACGGCAGCATCGTCGTTCTGGGCGGGCTGATGCGCGACGACAATTCGACCACCGTGCAACGGGTGCCGTGCATCGGCGCCGTTCCGATCCTCGGCGAGCCGTTCAAATTCACCGAGACCAGCCACAAAAAAACCAACCTGATGGTGTTTCTGCGCCCGCATATCATCCGCAGCCGCCGCGACATCGAGGTCATCACCAACGAAAAATACCGGGCCATCGAGGACATCTACAAACACCAGAAATACGAGGGCACGATCCTGTTCCCGCAGAAGAGGCAATCCATCCCCGAGAGCATGAATCCCCTGCATGCCGGCAAACCGGGGCGCAAGAGCGGGAAGGATGGTGGAGCGGCGCCGAAGCCGTGACGCGATGACGAACGCAGCCGGTGCCATGCGCGAATGCGCCAGGATTTCCTCGGCGCAGGTGACGGCCGAACGCGTGTTGCGCTTCCCGCTGCCGGTTTTGCGCCAGGGGCCGGTGCTCCCGCTCGCACCGATGGAGGGGATCGGGAATCCGGTCGCGGTGGCGGCCGAGGGCGACTGGCCCTGGGTGCTTCTCGACGACATGCGGCGTGAATTCGGCGTCGAGACGACGCCGATCCTGGTACCGCGGGAGCAGATCCTGCTGGAACTGAACCGGGTGTTCGACATGGCCAGTGCCACGGCCGAGGACATGCTCGAGGACCTCGGCACCGAGGGCGAATTGTCGCGGGAGATCGAGGAGGTGCGCGACCTGCTCGAATCCGACGACGAGGCACCGGTCATCCGGCTGGTGAACACGTTGATTTCGCAGGCGCTGAAGGAACGCGCCAGCGACATCCACATCGAGCCGTTCGAACGCGAAGTGCTTGTACGCTTCCGCGTGGACGGCATCCTGCATACCATCGTCACCCCGCCCAAGGGCGTGCAGGCGGCGATGACCAGCCGCGTCAAGGTCATGGCCGGCATGGACATCGCCGAGAAGAGGCACCCGCAGGACGGACGCTTCCGCGTGCGCGTGGCCGGACGCGAGGTAGACGTGCGTGTCTCCATCCTGCCGACCGCCTACGGTGAGCGTGTGGTCATGCGCCTGCTCGATCGCGGCCGCCGCCTTCTGACCCTGCGCGAGCTGGGCATGGATGACGCGCAACTCGGGATCGTGCACGAAGCGGTCTCCTCTCCGCACGGCATCGTCCTGGTCACCGGACCGACCGGATCGGGCAAGACCACGACCTTGTACGCCGCCCTGATGCACGTGGACCGGAAAAACCGCAACGTGCTGACCATCGAGGATCCGATCGAGTACCAGCTTGAAGGGGTGGGCCAGATGCAGGTGCAACCCAAGATCGGCGTCGATTTCGCCGCCGGGCTGCGCTCCATGCTGCGTCAAGATCCGGATATCGTCATGATCGGCGAGATGCGCGACCTGGAAACGGCCGAAATCGCCATTCAGGCCAGCCTCACCGGGCATCTGGTGTTCTCTACGCTGCACACCAACGACGCCCTCACCTCCGTACCGCGGCTGCAGGACATGGGGGTGGAACCTTATTTGGTGGCCTCTTCCCTGCTCCTGGTTCAGGCACAACGGCTGGTGCGGCGGCTGTGCCCGCACTGCCGCCTCGCCCATCGAGCGAAGGTCTCGGATTGGCAGGCCCTGGATGTGGATCCCGCCGCCTTCACCGGCGTTGAACAGGTCTACACGGCACGGGGATGCGGGCGCTGCATGCAGACCGGCTTTCTGGGGCGGATCGGAATCTTCGAGTTGTGCCGCGTCTCCGATTGCCTGCGCAACCTGATCCATGACGGCAAGGGCCTGCCGGCACTCAGGCGCCAGGCCCGAAAGGAAGGCATGCGCACGCTCAAGCAGGACGGTGCCCGGCATGTGGCGGCCGGCATCACGAGCGTCGATGAAGTGCTGCGGGTGACGCGGCAGGATGCCGTGCTGCAGGAATGAGCCTCTATCTCTATGAGGCCGTCGATACCCGCGGCCGTGTCCGTAAGGGCGAGATCGAGGCGCCGAGCGAGCGGGATGCGCGGCGGAGATTGAAAAGCGAAGGACTGGCACCGAGACGCCTTAAGGCACAGGAAGCGGCTCCGGAGGCCACCGCTGAGGAAAGCTGGCGGGGGCTCGGGGCGCTGGAAACGGCATCCATCTTCGAGCAACTGGCCGTGCTGCTTGCGGCCGGCATTCCGCTGGTGGAGGCCCTGGATTCGATCGCCGCGGGCATGGAATCCGGCCGCGGGC
>CAZHOU010000067.1:0-5304 GCA_964534165.1 uncultured Zetaproteobacteria bacterium | reverse complement strand
GTCGGTGAGCGCGCAGGTGGCCTGGCGGATGGCGTGCGGCGAGGCGCTGGGGGCGGGCGGGGATACGTGAGCCGGGGGCAGGGGGCCGGGGGGCGGGCGCGGGGCCGTGGCGGCGTTGGGGGGGCGCGGGCTGGAGGGCAGCGCCCTGGCTGCAGCCGTGCGTGCGCAGGGCTTCGAGGGGACGATGTGCAACATGGTGGCCGCCGGCGAGGAAACCGGCCGCCTCGACGCCGTGGCTGCGCGCTTGTCCGAGCTGCTCGAGCGCCGGCAGCGATTGCGGCAGGATCTTCTTTCCGCCGTCCTGTACCCGCTGATCGTGACTGGCTTCGGCTTCACGGTCCTGGTCTTTTTGCTCACCGTGGTCGTGCCCCGCATCAGCGGCGTGTTCGCCCGTGCAGGCGGCCACCTGCCATGGCTGACGCAGGCGCTGATCGATGTCTCAACCACTCTGCGCGCACACGGCGGCGCGCTGTTGCTCCTGCTGATCGCGGCCGTGGCCGCCTGGCGCCTTGCGCTTCGGAACCCCCGCCTGCGACTGCTTCGGGACCGATTGCTGCTTGCCCTTCCCGCTGCCGGCCCGCTTCTGTGCAAGGTGGAAACCGCCCGCTACGCGCGCACGCTGGGCATGCTTCTCTCCGGCGGCGTGCCCACCCTGGCGGCACTCGACATCGCCGCCCAGAGCGTGAGCCTGGGGCCGCTGCGGCAGACGGCGGCGGCGGCGCGGGAGGCGCTGCGCGAGGGCGGCGGTCTTTCCGAGGAATTGGGAAAGAGTGGCCACGTGCCGCACCTGGCCGTCAGTCTGATCGCCGTGGGAGAGCAGAGCGGCCGGCTGGATGCGATGCTGCTGCGCGTCGCCGACACCTTCGAGCGGGATTCGACGCGCCTGCTCAAACGCTTCGTAACCGTGCTGGAGCCTCTGCTGGTGATGCTGATGGCCGTTCTCGTCGGTGCCCTAGCCATGGCCATTTTGTTGCCGATCATGGAGATGAACGAGCTGGTACGATGAGGACCTCCTTGCTCCTGCTCGGCCTCCTTGTCCCGCTCACCGCCACCGTCGCGGCTCCGGAGGCCCCCTACCGGCAGGCCCTGCACTTGGCCGCATCCGGACACGATGCCCGGGCGGCGGAAATGCTGGAGCGCGCCGCGTCCGCCGTGCCCGCACCCTGGAAGGCCCGGATGCGGACGGCGGCGGCGCTGCTCAGGATGCGCCACGCCCGTTCGTCCCATCCGGATCTTTCCGGCAACCGTTCCCCGCAAGCCGCGCTGGCGCGGGCCTACCTCGCGGCCCGCCCAGCTCCGGAAACGGGGCCGGCATGGCCGGTGGCGGTTTTGGCGGCGCTTTTACCCGGCGCCGGGCATCTGCGACTGGGTCGCCCGCGTGACGCCGCCGTCGTCGCCGTGTTCGTCTGGCCCATGCTGCTGCTGACCCTCTGGGCCTGGAAGCGACGGATGGGGCCGGTGACGGTCTTCTTTGCCCTGATCACGCTGTGGCTGTGGTCCGGCAGTATTTTTTCCGCGCTTTCCCTGCATGAGCGGGGGGGGCTCGGGGCCTATCTGCGCTGGTGGCAAGGGCTGTGGCAAGCGGCGGCCTTACCGGGGAGGCCATGGTGACGCGGCGCCACCCGCTTCGCTATGCCTTTCTCGCCACCGCAAGCCTCACGGCGGTACCGCTGTGGGCGTTTCTCGGGATCGAGGCGACGACCCCGGCCCTGCTGCCGTTGCAGTTTTATCAACGTGTGCTGAGCCCCATCGACGGCCGGGATTGCCCGTCCTACCCCTCCTGTTCGCAATATGCCGTCCAGGCCGTGCGCTTGCACGGCCTGCTCGCCGGTTCCTGGCTCGCGCTCGATCGCTTCATTCACGAAAGCGGCGATCTGCAGCGGCCGTTATGGGTGCGCGCGGGCGGGCGTCTGCGATCCTTCGATCCGCTGTCACGCAACGATTTTTGGTTACGGGAGTAAAACGATGTTGAAAATCGCATGCAGGGAAAGAGGCTTCACACTGCTCGAAATTATGGTCGTGCTGATCATTATCGGCATCCTGGCGGCGCTGGTGGCACCGCGTTTCATCGAGCGCGCCGAAGAGGCCAGGGTCAAGGCGACGCGCATCCAGATCAGCAACATCGCCCAGGCCTTGAAGCTCTATCGCCTGCAACACGGCCGCTACCCGACCACGAGTGAGGGCCTGAACGCCCTGGTACGGCCCGGGCCGGACAGGAAGCGTTATCTGGACAGCCTGCCGAAAGACGCCTGGGGGCGCGATTTCGTGTATCTTTCTCCGGGTGTTCACGGCGATTTCGACATCCTTTCCTACGGCCGTGACGGCCGTCCCGGCGGCGCCGGAGTGGATGCCGACATCGGCAATTGGCGACAGGTTTCCTCCTCGCCGTGAGCCCTTGCGCTTGCTTGTGCAAACATCCGGCGGCCAGGGGATTCACCCTGCTGGAATTGTTGCTGGTCATCCTGATCATGGCGCTGGCGGCGGCCTTGGTGATCCCCGACATGCGGCCGCACCCCGCCGCCGGCCTGGAACGACAGGCCGGGCGCCTTCAGCAGGTTCTGCGCCTGGCGCTGGAGGAGGCGGAACTGCGCGGGATGCCCTTGCGCTGGAGCGCCTTTCCCGACCGCTACGAGTTCGAGCTTGCGGATGCCAACGGCCGCTGGCGGCGCATGCGGGAGAGGCCGTTCCAACCCGTCCGCCTGCAGAATGGAGTGCGCATTGCCGATGTGCGCCTCCAGGACGGACTGCCACGCTCCGGCAGCGTAGCGGCAGGATCCGGGGTGCTTGCGCACATCGTGCTCTCTCCCGCCGGCACGCCGGCGGCGGCGGATATCGTGCTGGCCGCAGGGGTCGCCCGCCTGCACCTGCGCCTGCGCCCGGGTCCGGATGGGATCCATCTCGCCAACACCGGCGGATGATCGCGCGCGGTTTCACGCTGCTGGAAGTGACCGTGGCGCTGGCCGTCGCCGCCGTGGCGCTGGTGGCGATGATGGCTCGTCTCGGTGCCTCGGCGGATATTCAGCGTGATCTGTCGCTGCATGCTCTGGCCTTGTCCGCGGCCATCGACCGCCTGGAGCGCGAGCGCTTGCTTCCGGGTCTGCCTGCGGCCGATAGCGGCGGAACGATGCGGACGGGCGCGACGGTGGTCCACTGGCGCGCAAGCACCCAACCCACGCGCCTGTCCGGCTTCGTGCGTCGGGAGGTACGGGTGCAGGTGCGGAAGGAGCCGCCGGTGAAGCTTTTTCTTTACCGTGAGGCGCCATGAGAATGCGCGGATTCACGCTGCTGGAGATGCTGGTAGCCTTGAGCATTTTCGCCCTGATCGCCGCCATCGCCTACGCCACGATCGAACCGGCCGGCCAGGGTTTCCGCACCCTGCGGGAGGAACGCTCGCGCCGGCAATGGGAATGGGGGCTGGAGTTCCGCCTGCGCCAGGATGTGGACTACCTGGCGCGCTCGCAGGATAAGGGCGTCCCCGCACTCGTGATCCGGCATGAACTCCGCGGCGGTGACGCCTACGATCAACTCTGGCTGCTGGTGGCGGAAGCTGGCATCCCGGCGCTGGTACGGGTGCACTGGTTTCTGGATGAAGAAAAGGGCGTTCTGGTGCGCGAATCGTTTTCCCCCTGGCGCCGGCCGGGGGTAAAAGCGCTGCGCTGGAACCTGGGGCGCGCACACGCGTTCGAGGTGCAGGCACTCGATGCCGGCAATCGCTGGCGCGTGGGCTGGGATTCCGGGAGCGACAGCTTGCCGCGCGCCTTGCGCGTGCGCTGGCGGAACAAGGACGGTGGACATGAGCTGCTGTTACCGCTATTTCTCGATCGGAGCACCGGCGCATGAGGAGAGGGCGGGAGCGCGGGGTGGCGCTGGTCCTGGTGCTCGGCCTCGTGGCCCTGATTTCCGTGTGGGCCGTGGAAAGCGCCGATGCGGACTGGATCTCCCTGCGCCGGGCCGAAAACATGCGTCTCGCCGCGCAGGCCTGGCTGGCGGCGGAATCGGGGCTCGCACTCGGCCGCAGGGTCTTGCAGGATGACGGCACCGAGGTGGACGCCCTGGACGATGACTGGGCCAGGGATGTGCCGCCGATGCCGGTGGACGGCGGGACAATCCGCGGCCACATCATCGACGGCAACCGCTTTTTCAACCTGAACAATCTCGTGGGCGTGGACGGCAAGACCCGCCCCGAGGCGGTGGCGATCGCCCGCCGCCTGTTTACGCGCCTGCGGATCGATCCTTCCCTGGTGGATGCGTTGATCGACTGGATGGATGCGGACAGCATCCCCTTCGGTCCCGGTGGCGGCGAGGACGAGGCCTACCTGGACAAGCCCTGGCGGGTGAAGAACGCCCCCCTGGACAACCTGCGGGAGGTGCTGCTGATCCGCGGTTTTGACCGTGATACGCTGGAGCGGCTGCGAAGCGCCGCGGTCGTGCTGCCACGGCGAACGGCGGTGACACCGGTGAACATCAATACGGCGGTCAAGGATGTGCTGCTCAGCCTGGCGGAGGGCATCCCAGAGACGGACGTGGAGCAAATGCTGCGTGAGAGAAAAACCAACCCTTGGAAGACGGTTTCGGCATGGGTGTCACAAAGGCCCTATTCCGCCTGGGCCGCGCGCATTCCGCCGGTGTGGCTTGGTACGACCAGCCGCTATTTCATCGTCCGCGCCACGGCGCGCTTCGGGCGCGTGGTGTGGGCTGAACGCATGCTGCTTGCACGCACGGGCGGCACGCTGCGCCTGCTGCGGCGCGAGCGGCTCTTGGGGGAACCGGGATGACGGCCTGGTGGGACGGGCGCGATCTGCATCTGTGGCCGCAGGCGGGCGCGGGTACGGTCATCGCGGGCATCGAGGGTGAGGGCAAAACAGTGGAATTGCCGCCGCCGGGGAATGCGACGCCGCAGCGGTTGCTGCTGCCGCTCGAGTCGTTGCTCCTGCGGCCGTTTTCCCTGCCACTTTCGCATCCACGTTTTCTGGATCGCGAAATGCTGGCCCAGGAGTTGGTGGAGCAGGCCGGGATCGAACCCGAAGCCTGGCGCCTGTGCTGGCATGCCACGGCCTGCGAGGGCGGCGTTCGCGGCCTGGTGTTCGCGCTGCCGCTGGAACTATCCCGGCGGCTGGAGACGGAGCCGGGCTGGCAAGCCTGCCGGGAGGTCGGCGTGGATGCCTGGTTCCGCCTGCAGGCCATGCTGCCGCCGCAGCCGCCGCCCGACTCCCCCCCCCTGCATGCCGACGCCGCCGCCCTCTGCCCCACCGGCCCCCGCGCCACCCGCCGCCACCGCATGCGGCGCCCGCACCCCACCCGCTC
>CAZHOU010000066.1:0-8781 GCA_964534165.1 uncultured Zetaproteobacteria bacterium | reverse complement strand
CGTTTGCTTGTTGTTGACAGGGGCAGCCATATCAGCCCGGATTTTTCATGAGACCCTAGGCTGGCCAAGATATCGGGTTGGATCAAGGGGTTGGCGTCAGGTGAGCGCTCGTAGGAGATGGAACGTTTTGTATTTCGCGGCGCCATCCAGCCGCGATCGCATGAAAAATCCGGGCTAGGTGAAGTCAAATCGTCCTTCTCTGAAAAGCTTAAGACAGGCATCCACGGCTTCGGGGTCGAACCACTCTCCACGGTGGGCTGCGATTTTCCGCAGCGCCGCCTCCCGACCGAGAGCGGGGCGATAGGGGCGGTGACTGGACATGGCTTCCACCACATCCGCAACGGCGACGATTCTTGCCTCCAGTCGGATTTCATCGCCTTTGAGCCCCTGTGGATAGCCCGAACCGTCCAGGCGTTCATGGTGCTGGTGAGCGATGTCCGCCACCGGCCACGGAAAGGGGATATCCTTCAGGATGTCGTAGCCGACCTGGGCATGGGTTTGGATCAATTCGAACTCCATCGCATTCAATCGCGTCGGTTTGGCCAGGATTTCGGCCGGAAGATGGATCTTCCCGAGATCGTGAATCAAGGCGCCGAGTTGAATGCCCTCGATGGTGTTTGGGTCCAATCCCATTTCCGCGGCAATGGCGCAAGCCAGTTCGGCCACACGTCGCTGGTGGCCGGCCGTGTAGGGATCGCGCGCTTCCACAGCCTTACTGATGGCCGAGATGGCACCATGCAACGAAGCCTCAAGGCGATCATGGCTTTCCTGCAGCGCATCCCGGGCCTTGATCTTGTCGGAGATATCCAGGAAGGTGACCACGGCTCCGACCACCTCTTCGTCTTCGATGATCGGATAGGACCAGTAGGCGGCGGGGAAACACGTGCCATCCCTGCGCCATAGAACCTCGTCGTCGACATGCACACCCACCCCCTGACGAAAGGCTTTGTAAATCCGGCATTCACGGGCCGGGTAACGGGATCCGTCGGGACGAGTGTGGTGAATCAGGGCGTGCATGTTCGCCCCCAGGAGTTCGGAAGGCTCGTCGTAGCCGAGCAGGCGGCAGCAGGCGGCGTTGGCGAAGGTGCATTGGCCTTGCCGGTCCAGGCCGTAGATCCCCTCCGCCGTCGAATCCAGCAGCAGACGAACCTGCCTCTGACTCTGGCGGATCCTCTTTTCGGCCTGCCTGCGATCCGTGATGTCCAGCAGGGTACCGATCACCGCCGGCTTGCCCCGATAGAGGGTGGAGGAACCGAAGACCTCGACCGAGATGACCCGCCTGTCCCGGGTGACTCCCCTGAACGTGTAGTGGATGCTTTCCTCCTCACCAAGAATGCGCTTGCGGATGTTTTCGGCCACAAGGGGCCAATCCTCGGGCAACGTCAGGGGTTTTGGCCCCATGCGCTCGATGAGTTCCTCCGGTTTGTAGCCGAAGATTTCGGCCAGGCGGGGATTGGCATACTTGAACACGCCGTCCTGGATGATGTAGATCCCCGCCAACGATTTGTCAGCCAGGTCCGTGAACATCTGTCGGGATGCGGCACGCTCCGCCTCTGCGTTCTTGCGTTCGCGGATGTCGCGGACGATGCCGACGGCATGCCATCGCCCGTTTTGCCTGAAGCTGGCGACCGACAGTTCCACCGGGAATTCGTTTCCATCCCTGTGTCTGGCCATGCATTCCGTGGTTTTGCCGACCAGTGGGCCTTTCCCGGTTTTCTTGAAGCGCTCGAATCCCCTTCGGGCCTGGGCAAGCCGCCCTCCGGGCACGACCAACCTGTGCAGATTCCGGCCCCGGACTTCGTCGCCGGAGTAGCCGAACATCCGCGTGGCCGCGGCATTCCAGATGTTGATCCGTCCGTCCTGGTCCACCCCGAGAATGGCATCCGTGGCGGCCGCGATCAGGGAGGCCAGTTGTTTCGCCTCCGTTGAATCGATCGTGTCTTTCCTGCCGGCGGTCATGGGCTTCAACCCGACTCGGCCTTACGCGATATCAGAGGCTGCGGTTTCCATTCATGGGGTACCGGCATGCAATCTCCGTTGAATGATTTCGTAGGCACCGCGAGGGTGGCGCAGAGAGACTGCGCTTGCTGTGATGAAGGTCAACAATGGGCATGTTGCCCGAAGATGCACCAAGGAATACGAAGGAGTGTTTCATTGAGCGGATCAACCGGGTCATTGCGAGGAGAAGATTGCGGGAAAAGCGGGGACAGTTTCACTTTTCCGGCGAAGCGCGGAAGAAAGTAAACTGTCCCCGCTTTTCTCTCACCGAATGAGATGATTGCAAAAGACGGCGAGGCATCGTCTTCCAATTCAACTCGCCCGATTCGTTTTGATTCCTGCAAGAAAGAGGAAAGGTGAGAGGGGGCGTGGAATTCAAATCCCTTCCGCGTAGTGAATCTCATCCGTGAAGACCGGTGTCGTGAGGTATTTTTCGCCGCCGTCGGGAAAGATGACGACCATGTAGGCCGACTTTCCCCGAGTCGCCAACCTCTCGGCCACCCTGAGGGCGGCGGCCAGGGCACAGCCGCAGGATTGGCCGGCCAGAATTCCTTCCTCCCGCGCCAGCTTTTGCGTCAGTTCGTAGGCCTGTTCGGTGCGAATGCCGATCTTTTCGTCGTGCACGGAAGCGTCATAGATTCCGGGCACGATGCTGGATTCGATATGCTTGAGGCCCTCGATGCCGTGAAATGGAGAGTCGGGTTCGGCGGCGATGACGCGGATCTCCCGGTTCATTCTTTTGAGAAAGCGGCCGGTCCCGACCAGGGTGCCGGTGGTGCCGAGCGCCGCCACGAAATGCGTGATCTCACCCTTCGTGTCTCGCCAGATTTCCGGTCCCGTCGTTTCCTCGTGCGCCTTCGGATTAGCCGGATTGTTGTATTGATCGGGTTTGAAGTAGGCCTCGGGGTCCATGTCGTAGATTTCACGGCATTTCATAATGGCACCGTCCGATCCTTCCAGCGGATCGGAGAAGATCAGATCGGCGCCAAAGGCGCGACAGATGCGCTTGCGCTCATCCGATACATTCCCGGGCATGACCAGGCGCACCGGGAAGCCCAGGGCCGCACCGATCATGGCCAGGGCGATGCCGGTGTTGCCGCTGGTCGAATCCAGGATGATCTTGCCCGGTTTCAATCTTCCTTGTGCCAGACCGTCGCGGATCATCCACAACGCCGGCCGGTCCTTGACCGAGCCACCGGGATTGAAGCGTTCGAGCTTGGCCTCGATGCGTATGTTGGCCGGGAGATGCCGTGTGATGCGGCGAAGTTCGGCCTGGGGCGTATGCCCGATTAGATCAAGAATGTTCAAATGCACACCATGATTGCTGTTAAATTGAATGAATTACATGGAATTCTGCGTTAAATGATCGGGATTGCCAAGAAATTTTCCGCCGCCACAGCGATCTTGTAGATCCGGACGATGGGAGGACTCTCCCGACCGCAAACCCCGGGCCGCAGCCCTACGCATCCCCGGGCAGCTTCGGGCAAGGGATTCCCCTCGTCCCGATGGCAAGATGGGGATAGGGTTCATGCCCGGGCGGCCTGGCCAAGGGTCTTGGCGTTGTGTTCGGCCGGGGGCGGAAGGATCAAGGGCTGCCCTTCCTGGATCCGTTCCGGCCGCATCAACATGCGAATCTCGTCCCCGGCTTCAAAGCGCAGGTCGTCATGGGGGATCAGACTGCGACCGTTGCGAAAGACGGCCATCGGCTGCACGCCATGCGGAATCCGGCACTCACCCATTCGCTTGCCGACCAGACCGGAATCTTCACGCACATGATAGGTTTCGTAGAGCAGCCTCTTGCGATAGGCCTGATCGTTCCAATAGGTGAAGGTGTAGGGCTTGGCGAACAGCCTCTTGGCCTGGAGTTGGCGGATCATGCGCGCGTGTTTGACTTCGTCGCCTTCCTGCAGGGCAACATAGATATCCTGTATATGGAAGTCGTTTTTCGCCGTTTGTGCGATCAGCAAGTTGTGATCGGACGATCCGGTCATGGCCACGACGGCGCCGACTTCTTCGGCATGCACGATCTCCATGTACAAGGGATCCAAGGCGTTGCCACGCACCGCGACATAGCCCGAGCGTTGCAGGTTTGCGACCACCTCGGCGTTCATATCGAGGAAACGGACCTCCCGATCCTCGCTGAGCGTGCGTCCGAGTTCGGCGCCAATCTGGCCACCGCCGACGATCAGGACGGAGCGCTCGCCGGCCCCCTCCACCCGCAACCAGCGGCTCAAGGGCGCGGCCAAAAAGCCGTAGAACAGAACCGAGAGGATGATAATGGCGTAGACCAGCGATTCGAGCACGGCGCCTCCGATCAGGCCCTTCTGCTCCAGAAGCAGGCTGAACAGGGCCGTGATGGCGGCAGCGACGACGCCGCGCGGGGCCATGCAGGCCAGGTAGGCCCGCTGCCCCAGGGTCAATGATGAACCAACGGCCGACAGGAAAGCGGTCAACGGGCGGGCGGCGAGCACCAGGGCGGCAAAGAGGACGATGCCCGCTTTGAGATTCCGGGTCAGCACGGACAGGTCGAGATCGGCGGCCAGCAGGACGAACAGAACAGAAACAAGAAGCATCGACAGGCTGCCCTTGAAATGTCGCAGACGCTGAATATCCGGCAGATCCATGCGTTGCAACATGGCACCGGCCACCAGCACGGCCAGCAGTCCCGCCTGGGAACTGAGCCGATCCGCCAGCATGAACAATCCCCATACCGCGGCCAGCGTGGCGGTCGAGCGTAGCTCGACGTCCTTCAGCCATTGCAGGCTCAGGATCGCGGTGATCACCTTTCCTCCAAGCCAGCCCAGGGCGGCGCCGACGACCAGCTTGACGGCGATATGCCGGAGGATGACCTCGGTTTCGAAGCCGCCGGCGAGCACCACCTGCAACATCACGATGGCCAGGATGGCCCCCGAGGCATCAATCAGCATGGCTTCGCCGGAGAGGATCTGCCGCAGTTTCCGGTCCAGGCGTGTCTGACGGACGATGGGCGTGATCACGGTCGGGCCGCCCACCGAGACCAGGGCTCCAAACAGCAGGGCCATGGCCCAGTTCATGCCGGTCAGGATGTGGAACAGGGCACCGCCGATCAGCATCGTGGAGAGCGGCCCGAGAATGAGTAGGCGGCCGACCACTCCTCCGTGCTCCTTTAAGGTGCGCAGGTTCAGATTCAGGCCACCCTCGAACAGGATGATCGCCAATCCCAGATCGATGATCGTCGGCATCGCCGGCCGCACGCTTTCCACGTGCAGCAGATGCAGGCCGGAGGGGCCGAGAAACATGCCCGCAAGCAGCCACAGGACAATGGCCGGCAGCCGCAGCCGGGCCGAAACGATCTGGGCGATCACCGCGATCAGCGCCGCCAACACAAAGACATCGGCCGGGTGTACGGCTTCGGTGTTCAAGCGCCGGTGCCGCCGATGATCAATTCATCAATGCGGATCGTCGGCAGCCCCACGCCGACGGGAACGGATTGCCCGTCCTTGCCGCAGGTGCCGACGCCGGGGTCGAGCTTCAAGTCGTTGCCGATCATCGACACCTTCTTCAGCACCGACGGTCCGTCACCGATCAGTGTCGCTCCCTTGACCGGATGCATGATCCTGCCTTTCTCCACGTAATAGGCCTCGGATGTCGTGAACACGAACTTGCCGGAGGTGATGTCCACCTGCCCGCCGCCGAAATTGACGGCGTAGATACCGCGATCCAGCGATGCCAGGATGTCCTCCGGGGGGACTCGGCCAGGCAGCATGAAGGTGTTGGTCATGCGCGGCAGCACCGGGTGGGCGTAGGATTCACGGCGGCCGTTACCGGTGGGGGACATGCCCATCAGCCGTGCGTTCTGGCGGTCCTGCAGATAGCCACAAAGGATGCCGTCTTCGATCAGCACCGTACGCTGCGTGGGCGTGCCCTCGTCGTCGAAGTTCAGGGATCCACGCCGCTCGCGGATGCTGCCGTCATCGACGACGGTGATACCGGGAGCGGCCACCCGTTCACCAAGGCGGCCTGCAAAGGCGGAAGTGCCCTTGCGGTTGAAATCACCCTCCAGGCCATGGCCGATCGCCTCGTGCAGCAAGATTCCCGGCCATCCGGGACCAAGCACCACCGGCATCGGGCCGGCGGGTGCGGATTCGGCCTCGAGGTTCAAGAGCGCGATACGCACGGCCTCGCGTGCGAGATTCTCGGCTTCGTCGCCGGCCAGGATGCGAGACAGTGGAAAGCGTCCGCCTCCCCCGGCGGAACCCGTCTCACGCCGTCCGTTCTGTTCGGCAACCACGGAGATGTTCAGGCGCACCAGGGGTCGGCGATCATGCAATTCAGTCCCGTCCATACGGATGAGATGGATATCCGAAAACGAGGCCGAGACGGAGGCAAACACCTGTTGCACGCGCGGATCCATGGCCCGCGCCAGGGCATCGAGGCGTTCAAGCAGCATCTTGCGTTCCGCCATGGTCGTGCCTGCGACCGGGTCCTTCCCCGCATACAGGCGTTGCCGGGGTTGCCGTGGATGGATGGCAACGGAGCGACAACCGCCACCTTCAGCGATGGCACGGGCGGCCCGCACCGCCTCCATCAGGGCCGGTTGTTCAAAACGATCCGTGTACGCATGCCCCGAGGTTTCGCCCTTGACCACGCGCACGCCGATGCCCTTGCGCGTGGCGGCCGTGACATGCTTGACCCGCCCTTCCTCCAGGGCCAGGGATTCCGCACGTGAACACTGGATGTACAAATCGGCGTCATCGGCATCGGCGGGGACAAGGCGCCCCAGCATCTTTTTCAACGTGGACGCGGAGAGGGTGGGAACAGCGTTCATTGGGAGGGCGGTGGAGTTCCGCCGGGATGGTAGTAATAGTCGTAACGTCGCAGGAGGGTCTCGGTCAGCCTCCAGGCTTCGCTGTAGGACAAGCCGCTGTGTTCGGGAAAGATGATCTTGACATAGAGATCATGCGGGTGCGCCCGGCGCAGCCTTTCCAGTCTCCGATTCAGATCCTGCCAGTCGACGACGGCAAAGGTCTTTTGAGACGGAGTCCTGAGTTCCGTTTTCACCTTGCCCTCCGCCTTGCGGATACGAACCATGGCCACGTATTTGCCCTTGGCCGTACGTGCGGGGCGAACGAGTTTGTCGTATTTGTACTTCAATGTACGGTATTCGCCCTCAAGCGATGCGAGTTGCTGTCCAAGGCTGCGATTTTGTTCCTGCAAGAGCAGCATCTCACTGCGGTTCTGTTCCAGTTCTGATTGCAATTGAGCGGCCAGCGTGCTCTTTTGTGCCAGTTGTTCCTGCGCAGCAGCCAGCTGGGCATGCAAGCGTTCCTTCTCCTGGACGGCCTTGGTCAGGGCGGTCCTGGCACCGGCCAGTGAAGACAGCAGGCGGTCCCGCTCGTCGCTCATGCTCATCAATTGCATCTGCAGCATACCGAGTTCGCGTTCGGCCTGTTGCAGCTGTGCCTCGAGTTCCGCAATCTTCGAGGTTGCCTGCCGGGCTTGGCGGCTGGCTTTGTGTTCGGCCGCAAGCGTCGCTTGCAACTCTTGAACCAGGTGCATGTTGCGCAACAGCAGAACCAACATGGCGAGCATGAAGATCATGACCACCACGGTCATGATGTCGGTGAACGAAGGCCAGAATCCCTCGTTGCTCTGGCGGTTGCGAGCATTCAGCCGCAGATCGACAAAGCCGCCCGTCATGAGGCCTTGCCACCGGGTAAACGGAAGCCCTCGCGCAGGATGCCTTTCATGGCTTCCAACGCCGCCAGAATGTGTTGCTGCGACACGTTCTCCTGCCCCAGGAGGATCTCCAGCTTCTGAGTGATCGCCAAAACCCCGGTTTGGCCCTGGTCCAGGCGCTGGAGGAGCTTGTTCATCGTGGTCAGCAGATCGGCGACACGGTAATTGATATCCTCGGTGTTGATCTGGAACAGGGGCATGAGGCGTGTCGCCGTGACGCCTTCAATATGTCCGAGCAAGTGCGTTTGGACATCGCCCAGGGCGCTGAAGAAATAACTGAAAATCAGGTAGCAGACGATGGCCGTGATGGTGGTGCTCAGAGCCGTGGACATGCCGTGAATCACCAGACCCATACCGCTGGCACTGATCGCCGTCCGCAGCATGTCCGAGGCCCCGATCAGGGCGATGGAAAGCGATACGATCGTGCCGAAAACCCCGGTCAGAATCAGCACGTTGTTGACGAATCTCGGCATGGTCGTGCGCGTGCTCTCGGCCGCGAGCAGGGATGCCGCCATGGCATTGTGGTTGATGGGGGTGTAACGCTCGTGCAAATGGGCCATCATGGCATAGCGCCGGGCGATGATCGAATCGGGGCGCACGCCCTCGGTGGGATCCGGAAAGCCCTGGTCCATATGGTCCAGGAAATGCCGCAGCGCTTCCTCCTCGCGGGCATAGAAGGTAAAAGCCATGATCATGCGCACCATGCCCGCAAGGAAAAGCAGGAGGATGGCACCATTGATCAGATAGCCCGCCTGCGTCAATTGATGGCTGAGATAGATGCGGGCGAGAAAATCCGACTGCCAGACGATCAGACCCACGGCGGCGACGAGGACGATCGCCATCCGGATCAGGATGTTGCGGCTGTAATGACGGATGTCGTGATGCGGGCTCATGGCCGTGCCTCCTGCTCTGCTCTTGAGGCCTACGAATATGATGCCAAAAGACAAAAGAGGCAATATCAGGATTCGATTCCTGTGCTTCCCCTTTCCGAATGACGGATACAAAGCCCGCAGTGGATCTCCGTTTCCGGATGCTCTTCGTGGAAAATTGGGATAACCTGTGCCG
>CAZHOU010000065.1:0-8943 GCA_964534165.1 uncultured Zetaproteobacteria bacterium | reverse complement strand
TGATTCCAGCTGCGATCAAACCGCCTCCAAGTGGCAATGTCGGATTTTGGGGAAACGGGAGTGTCTTCCGAAACGGGAGGCGATCGACCTGGGAGAGATTGGAAGTCCGGGAATGGATGGGTACCATGCCCTTCGATGCGCACCTACCTTTTGAAACGCATGCTCGGCATGCTTCCATTGCTCTTGGGGATCACGGTGATCTCCTTTGCCATCATGCACGTGGCACCGGGCGAACCGGTCGTGGCCGGACAAAGCTTCAATCCCAAGATCTCGGCCGCGGACATCAATCGCCTGCGGGCCTACTATGGCCTGGATCAGCCATTGTACAAACAGTATTGGCACTGGCTCAAACGCTTGGCACATCTGGATTTCGGCCGTTCCTTCGCCGCCGACCACCGGCCGGTGCTCGACAAGATCGCCGAACGCATGCCCATCACGATCGCCATCAATTCTCTCGCTCTCCTCATGATCCTCATCTTCTCGGTGCCGATTGGCGTGATCTCCGCCGTGCGCAAGGATTCCTGGTTCGATCGCGGCATGACCGTTTTCGTGTTCATCGGCTTTGCCATTCCGTCCTTCTGGCTGGGCCTGTTGTTGATGCTCGCCTTCGGCGTCAAACTTTCGTGGCTGCCGATCTCCGGCATCCACGATTACGACTGGCGGCAGATGGGCTTCATGGCCCGGCAGTGGGATCTGGGCCGACACCTGCTGATGCCGGTTTTCGTCTCCGCCATCGGCGGTCTCGCCGGGATGAGCCGTTTCATGCGCAGCGGCATGCTGGAGGTGATCCGCGCCGATTACATCACGACGGCCCGGGCCATGGGCATCCCCGACTCACGCATCTATTACCGTCACGCCCTGAAGAATGCCCTGCTTCCGATCATCACCCTTCTGGGGCTCTCCATTCCCGGTCTGATCGGTGGTTCGGTGATCGTCGAGCAATTGTTCTCCATCCCCGGAATGGGGCTGCTGTTCTACGGCGCCGTGCTGGCCCGGGATTACCCGCTGGTCATGGGCATCACCGTGATCGGTGCCATCCTGACCCTGCTCGGCAACCTGCTTGCGGATCTCGCATACGCCTGGGCCGACCCCCGTATCCGTCGCGGGAGGGGTGGATGAACGACGAGGGCGCCGCCGTGACGGTGGAGCGACAGGGGCCAGAGCAACCGCTTCGCGTCGGCCTGTTTCCGCGCCGATTCCATCCCCTGATGCTGGTCGGCGGCTCGATCGTCGCGTTCGTCGCCGTGGTGGCCGTCGCGGCGCCATGGGTTGCCCCGTACGATCCGAACGCCATCGATGTGCATGCCATCCTCCTGCCCCCCTCCCCCGCGCATTGGTGCGGCACCGACACATTGGGCCGTGATGTCTTCTCCCGCATGGTCTTCGGGGCGCGGGTATCCCTGGCGGTCGGATTTGTCGCCGTCGGCATTGCCATCGCCATCGGGGTGATCCTCGGCGCCCTGGCCGGCTATGCCGGCGGTCGCGTGGATGCCGTCCTCATGCGCGCGACGGACATGGTGCTCTGTTTTCCCACGTTCTTTCTCATCCTCGCCGTCATCGCCTTTCTCGAACCCTCGATCTGGAACATCATGATCGTCATCGGGCTGACCTCATGGATGGGCGTGGCCCGCCTGGTGCGGGCCGAGCTTTTGTCCCTCCGACGGCGCGAGTTTGTGCTTGCCGCCGAGGCGCTCGGTGTGACCGGATCGTCCCTGATCGGGCGTTATCTCCTTCCCAACGCCATCGGGCCGATCCTGGTGTCGGCGGTGTTGGGGGTGGCCGGCGCCGTCCTGATCGAATCCGGGCTCTCCTTCCTCGGCTTGGGCGTGCAGCCACCCGACGCCTCTTGGGGCAATATTCTGACTGAGGGCAAGGACAATATTCAGATCGCCTGGTGGCTGTCGCTCTTCCCGGGATTGGCCATTCTGATCACGGTCCTGGGCTACAATCTTCTCGGGGAGGGGCTGCGGGACCTCCTGGATCCGCGCCTGCGGGGCGAGCGATGAGTGTCCATGACGACGATGTACGCCACATGCGTCTCGCCATGACCCAGGCGGAAGCGGCGGTGGAAGCCGGTGAAGTCCCTGTCGGCGCTTTGCTCCTGCTCGACGACGGTCGTAGCTTTGCCTCTTTCAACGCTCCCATCTCCCTGCATGATGCCACCGCCCATGCCGAGATCCGGGTGATCCGTGCCGCCTGCGAGGAGACGGGCAATTACCGCCTGCCCGGGAGCACCCTCTACGTCACGCTCGAACCCTGTGTGATGTGCGCGGGGGCCATTGTTCATGCGCGGATCGCTCGCGTGGTCTTCGCCGCCACGGACCCCAAGGCGGGTGCTGTTGAATCCCTCTACCACCTCTTGTCCGACCCGCGTCTGAACCACAGACCCCGGACCACAGGGGGGGTTCTGGCGGCCGCAAGCAGCAAACTCCTGAAGGACTTCTTTCGCCGTCGCAGGCAAGGTGGGTAGAGGATTCCATCCCCACCATGCATTCTGCCGGTGAATCGATGGCGCTTTGAACATGCCGTCATCCCCTATAGACTGCCACGAACCGGGAGGATCCGGTTCCCGCCGAATCCGGCGGCGGTTCATCAAGCGGAGGGTACATCCATGAGCGGAGAATACGGTCATTCCACTCTCGTCGTACAAATTTCATCCATGCCGATGTGCAGTGGCCTTGATTCGGACGATGTCGAGGTGCTCGCGCGGCATCTGACGGTTTCCAGGCATGCGGCGGGGAGTGTCCTGTACACCGAGGGGGACTCCGGCCCCAATGATCTGCTGGTCATTCTGGACGGCGAGATCGAGATCCGTTCCCACAATCCCTTCAACGAGAAAGGCAACCCCCTGCACATTCGACTCTCGCGCGGGGAAGTGGCCGGCATCATGGGCTTCGTCAGCGGCAAACCGCATGTAGGAACAGCGACGGCGGTGACGGACTGTCGCCTGGCCCGCCTCTCCAGAGAGCAATTCGATCACATATGCGATCAACACCCGCGTATCGCCATTTCCCTGTTGCAATTCCTCGTCCGGGCCCTGGACCGTTTCAGCGCCCGCTTGTTGGAGCAGTACAAGGCCTCACTGGCTTTCATGTACGGTGCCGTCAGGAAATAGCTTTCATCCTTTGTCCATACCGACGCCGAACAGGCGGCAGGAATTGTTCGTGGTGATGTGCGCCAATCGGTGCACAGGAATCCCCATCTCCGCCGCCACGCAGGCGGCCACATGCGCCACCATGGCCGGTTCGTTGCGTCTCCCCCGTTTGGGTTCGGGCGTGAGATAGGGAGCATCGGTCTCGATCAACAAGCGATCGGTGGGGATGCGTGCAGCCACCCGGCGCAGTTCCGCGTTGCGCCGGAAGGTCACATTGCCGGCGAAGGAGATATGCATACCCAATGCCAGTGCCTCCCGGGCCGTCTCTCCGTTGGAGGAAAAGCAGTGCATCACACCGCCACAGGCCGCAACACCTTCCTCTTCCATGATCTTCAGGGTCGCCGCGTCGGACTCGCGCATATGCACGATCAGCGGCTTGCCAAGTTCCTTTGCGGCCCGGATATGGAGACGGAAACGCTCGGACTGGACCTCCGGTGACACCTGGTGGCGGTAGAAATCCAGGCCGGTTTCTCCGATGGCCACGCATTTCGGATGCGCCGCCGCCTCGCACAGCGAAGCCAGGGACGGATTCTCTCCCGTTTCATTCGGATGCACGCCGACGCTGAAAAAGACCTGGGCATGGGCCTCGGCCAGGAGACGGAGGCGTGGAAAATCCTCCACGGCCACGGCCACAGCCAGGAGCCAGCGGCCGCCGATGGCAGAGAAGTTGGCCAGAACCTGATCTCGATCATGATCGAAGGCGGAAAAATGCAGATGACAGTGGCTGTCCACCAGCGGGGATTCAGGCATCCATGATCTCCATCAGATGGGAAAGGCGCACGTGGTGCAAGTCGCGCAATCCGTGGGGATTGGACAAGACCTCGATGGCCTCCGCCTGCGGCTCGCCAAGGCTGGAGACGACCAGATCGGCACCCCGGAAATCCTGGTCGCGGGTATAGGCGTTGACCGTTACGACGCAACGCAGACCGGCGGCCCGAGCCGCCAGCCAGCCGTTCCGGGAATCCTCCATGGCCAGGGTTTCATCGCCCCGCACGCCCAGTTTTTTCATGGCATAAAGGTAGATGTCCGGCGCCGGTTTCTTGGCGGCGACAACATCTCCGGCCGCCAGGACGGCGAAACGTGAGAGCCACGCCTTGCCCAGCGCATGTTCAATCAGAGCCTCGAGGGCCGCGGGTGTGGTCGTCGTGGCCACGCCCAGCAGGATGCCCGCGCGATGCGCCTCCTCGAGAATGCGCCGCACACCGGGCCGCAGCGGAATCCGGCCGGTGGAAATCAGGTCCTGGTACAGCACGGTCTTGCGGGCATGCAGACGCGCGATTTCCTCCTCGCTCATCGCCGGCATCGCCCCGGTTTCGATATCGTGTCGAATCCGTTCCTTGCCGCCCGTGACCCGCAGGAGCCGTCCGTAGGTCTGCTCGTCCCAGCGTCGGCGAAGGCCGGCTTCGGAAAAGGCGCGATTGAAGGCGATCCGGTGCCCTTCCCTCTCCGTATCGGCCAGGGTTCCGTCCACGTCCCACAGCAAACACCTGAGTCGATCCATTGCGCCTTCCTTTTCGGTGCATCGGTACTTGGTTTTCACCGCACAATTGCGTTATCATTACAACATGAAGATCGTGATTCGAGAAGCTACGCCGCAAACTGTCACGGACCGACCGCGTCTTGACAAGCCCCCGTTGTACCAAGTCGTTCTGCTGAACGACGATTTCACACCCATGGACTTCGTGGTGGAAATCCTGCGGCGGTTTTTCCAGAAATCGGAGGCCGAGGCCAACCGTATCATGCTCACGGTTCACAACGAGGGACGGGGGGTATGCGGCATCTATCCGGCGGAGATTGCTGAAAGCAAGGTGGCGCTGGTGCGACAAACAAGTCGCGAGCACGGGCATCCGCTGCAATGCATCATGGAAAAGGCCTATGGAGAGGAAAAATGCTGAACGATGAACTCGAGAGAACCTTGAACGAGGTCTTCCGCTCGGCGCACCTGCACCGAAACGAGTTTGTCACGGTCGAGCATCTGTTGCTGGGCCTTCTGGACAATCCCGAGGCGGAGGCCGTCCTTGAAGCCTGCAACGCCGATATCGAGGGTCTGCGAACGCGTCTGCAACAATACATCTCCGAACATGTCGCCGTTCTGCCCGAGGGAACCGGCGAAACCACGGCCAGCATCGCCTTGCAACGTGTGATCCAGCGTGCGGTGATGCAGGCGCAATCGGCGGATAAACAGGAGGTCAACGGTGCCTACATCCTGGTGGCCATCTTCTCGGAAAAGGATTCCTACGCCGTTTACTTCCTGCGCGAAATGGGAATCACCCGGCTCGATGTGGTCAACTACATCGCCCATGGCGTGCGCAAGCGCGAGGCGGTGGATGAAGCCAGCGAACTTCCGCACCCCATCGAACAGACCCGCCAGAAGCGTGCCTCCTCGCCGCTGGCCCGGTTCACCATCGATCTCAATGCCCGTGCCCGGGAGGGAAGAATCGATCCCCTGATCGGACGCCGACAGGAACTCGAACGCTGCATCCACATTCTGTGCCGCCGGCGGAAGAACAATCCCCTGCTCGTCGGCGAGGCCGGGGTGGGCAAGACCGCCATCGCCGAGGGGTTGGCGCGCAAGATCGTGGAAGGAAACGTGCCCGACGTCGTGGCCGATGCCCAGGTCTTTGCACTGGATATGGGGGCCTTGCTGGCCGGCACCAAGTACCGCGGCGATTTCGAGGAACGCCTTAAAGCCGTGCTCGCGGAATTGGAGAAGAAGCGGCATGCGATCCTGTTCATCGATGAGATCCATACCCTGATCGGGGCCGGCGCCGCCAGCGGCGGCGCCATGGACGCCTCCAATCTGTTGAAACCGGCGTTGGCGAGCGGTGAATTGCGCTGCATCGGCGCCACGACCTACCAGGAGTATCGCAGCCTGTTCGAGAAGGACCGGGCACTGTCGCGACGCTTCCAGAAGATCGATGTCCCGGAGCCGGACGTTTCTGAATGCATCCAGATCCTTCAGGGCCTGAAACCGCGTCTGGAGACCCACCACGGGGTGCGTTACAGTCAGACGGCCATCAAATCGGCCGCGGAACTGGCACGTCGCCATCTGCATGAACGCCACCTGCCGGATTCGGCCATCGACGTTCTGGACGAAGCGGGCGCGGCGGTTCGGGCACGGCCGCTGAACAAGCGCAAGAAACAGCTTACGATCACGGATATCGAGGCGGTCGTGGCCCGCATGGCCCGCATCCCCCCGCACAGCGTATCGGCCTCGGACCGGAAGAATCTCCTGCACCTGGAACGCAATCTGAAACTGACGGTCTACGGACAGGACGAAGCCATTGCCGCCCTGGCCAGTGCCATCAAGCTCTCCCGCGCCGGCCTTGGCAACCCGGAAAAGCCGATCGGCAGCTTCCTGTTCACGGGCCCCACGGGTGTGGGGAAAACCGAGGTGGCGCGGCAGTTGGCGCGTATCCTCGGGCTGCAGCTGATCCGTTTCGATATGTCCGAATACATGGAGGCGCATTCGGTCTCGCGCCTGATCGGTTCACCTCCCGGCTACGTCGGTTTCGATCAGGGCGGATTGTTGACCGAGGCCATCAGCAAGCATCCTCATGCCGTCCTTCTCCTGGATGAGTTCGAAAAGGCGCATCCGGACCTATTCAACGTGTTGTTGCAGGTGATGGATCACGGCAAGTTGACCGACAACACCGGCCGGTCGGCGGATTTCCGCCACACCATCCTGATCATGACCAGCAACGTCGGCAGCCATGAGCTGAGCCGCACGAGCATCGGCTTCACTCCCCAGTCCGCGCACGGCGACAACACCGGTGCCATCAAGCGCATCTTCTCGCCGGAGTTCCGCAATCGCCTGGATGCGATCATTGCCTTCTCGCCCCTGGACGCGGCCACGATCCGGCATGTGGTGGACAAGTTCATCATCGAACTGGAAACCCAGCTCGAGGACAAGGGTGTCAGCCTGGAAGTCAGCGAGTCCGCCCGTGATTGGTTGGCCAAGCACGGTTACGATGTCCACATGGGTGCACGTCCGATGGCCAAGCTGATCAGCGAGGTGCTCAAGAAGCCGTTGGCGGATGAGATCCTGTTCGGTCGCCTGCAACACGGGGGCAAGGTCGAGGTGCGGCTGGTCAAGGACAAGATCCAACTCCGTTTCCCCGGATCATGATGGCCGCCGGCCTCAGGCACAGATTCTTATGAGTTCATGGATGGCCGGAGTTCACGGTTCATGAGCGGTGATTTTCGGGCCGGCCGGCACCGGTCACGAATCACCGAACTTATGCCCTGTATCCACGATCTCCTGAAGTATTCGGGTTAATCCCACTCCTCTCGGCGGGAACCGTCACATCCAGGACCTCCGCCACCACCAGATCGTGGATGTCGAGCAATTTTCCGTTTCCGGACTGTTCCGTTTCCTCGATCAGGTCGGAGATGCGCGCGAAGGACTCGGAGAGGAAAAATTCACGCCCATGCTCGGCACGGCGGCGGATCCCGTATTGCAGCAACCGGCGTTCATGCGGCGCCAGTTTCCCAAGCAGGCCCTTGCTGGCCCAGATGCCGCCATCGCGGGCGAAATCACTCAAGCGGCTGGCCCTGTTCACCGTCCCACCCAGCACCATCATCTCGAACTGGGTCGGAGTCTGAAAGGTCCCGAACCATTCCTCACCCTCTTCCAGGCCGATGTTGAGCCTCAGTTCGTTTAACCAGTTCTTGCGTCGCCTCCACTCGCGATCGATTTCGCGCAAACAATCCTGCATCTCTTTGGCGCAGCAGAGGGCGTTGAATGGATGGCTGTGGTCGGGCTGTGGAAAGAAATAATAGACGACCCCATCGCCTGCGTGTTTGCCACACACCCCGTAGTATTTGCGCAGCAGGGGCTGCATTTGCATCCAGATGGAATTGATCAACTCAAAATATTCCTCCGGCGGCAATTCGGCGCAAATGCGCGTGGAATTCTGCAGATCGGCGACGAGTACGGTCAGGGGCGTCTGATAAGGCCGCCGTCGTTTGAGCAGGTCCCGGATCACGGCCTCGCGTCCCGACAGATACGACAGCAGCGACTCATCGCTGACCGGCGAATACACCAGGAGAATGCCTTCACGGAAGATGCAGGCGTAGATGTGACGCATCTTCCCGTCTTGCGGCAAGGCGATGTCCGTTCCGGCGCGGATGATCGGACCGCCGCCGGTGGCGTCCACTTCACCGTACATCTGCATCAAGCGATCCAGATCCTCCGGCATGATGTGCACATTGCCCATCAGCAGCCTGGATTCCGGCAACCTGTTCTTGGCCAGGCTCAGATGGAAGCGGAGCACATCCTCAAAATCCGGACGCCTCCGGATCTTGCTGTCGTTGAGAAGGATCTGGAAGATGTTGCGTTCTTCGATGTTGTCGGAGAAACGATCGAACGGCCCGAAGAGATATTGTTCGGCCGCTTCATTGCACCACTCGAGCTGAAAGTTGTAATTGACCAGGTAGGCAGGGCAATCCATGCGTTCGATCGTAAACGTCGGAGTCTGCCCGGAATGCACATCGACGGGCACGTGTGCACCGGAAAGCGGCCTCTCTTTATGCAAGGAACCGCCACCCGCAGAGGCGTTCGCCTGTTCGCGATTTTCGCCGAACATGCGGGCGATCTGGATCATGTTGGGCTCTTTGGCCATGTTCAGTCGTACCCTGGCCCTGCGGTTTCAGATCGGTTGCTGCTTTCGGTTTGGAGCAATGGGCTCACCTCCCCTTTCAAAAAATATGCACCCGGAGAGGGAATGTCAATGTACATGGTCGGAGCCTGGACGCATCAGGCCAGGAGGACGGCGAACATCACGGCC
>CAZHOU010000064.1:0-8977 GCA_964534165.1 uncultured Zetaproteobacteria bacterium | reverse complement strand
GCTCCAGCACCATGTCGGCCACATCCAGACCGCAGCGGTTGCAGCACTTGATGATATTCTGGGCCGAAGACACAGCGCCCGTGACGATGTGCACCTTGGCCTCGAGACGGACACCGCTCATGCCCACCGGTTCGCGGATGCCGTCCTGGGAATCGATGATGTACTCCTGCGGCAGGATATGCAGAATCTTCTGATCCGCGGGGATATTCATGGCGCGGGCGGCGTCGATCACCCTCTCCACGTCTTCGGCGGTCACCTCCCCGCTCTTGATGGCCACGACACCGTGACTGTTGTAGCCGCGGATATGGCTGCCGGCGATGCCGGTGAAGATGGACTTGATCTCGATCCCGGCCATCAACTCCGCTTCCTCGACCGCCAGGCGAATGGATTCCACCGTGCTCTCGATATTCACCACCACGCCCTTGCGCAGCCCGCGCGAGGGATGCGTGCCGATGCCGACCACATCCAGTTTCCCATCCGCCCCGCCTTCCGCCACCACACAGGCGATCTTGCTTGTGCCGATATCCAGGCCGACGAGGATTTGCTCGTGTTTGGACATTAGACCACGCCTCCAGGTTTGGATTTACGGATGTACCAGCGTCCCGGCAGGCGGGCATCGATACGCCAGGATCCGCGGCGCCAGCGCTTCTTTTGCATCAACGCCAGCAGACGGCGCAGGCGCAATTGCGCCGCCTCCCCGCGCGGCAACAGCCAGCTGCGCCCATGCTCGAAATCAAGACGCCAGGTGTCGGCGTCCGCGTTCCATTCACTCAACTGCGCATAAAGATTGCCATCCCGCCGTTTGAGCAAGCGCAGCAGGGCCAGTGCCGGCGTCAGATCCGCGGCCGGGAGGCGCAGAAGCGGCAAATCCGGATATTCCCCCCTGCGCAGGCGGCGGTAGGGGTTCGCGGCGCCGTCCACGAGCCACAGATGCCCGCGTTCGTCGTGCCACAGAGCCACGGGGCGACGGAGAACGGCCGCGATCCGCAGATGATGCGGCAGACGACGGGTGATGCGCACGTCGGCAAGGTCGGGGATGCGCTCAAGCAGCAGGCGGCGCAGGCGGAACGGACTGGCATGCACGAAATCGAGCGGCCCGGCAGCAGTGAGAACATGTTCGATCCTCGCCTTGAGGGCACGTGGAACGCCATCGATCTCCCAGGTGCGCACAACAAGGGCCTCATTCAGCCAACCGCCAAGCACGAGCGCGGCGACGGCCAAAAGAGCGGGTTTTCGCAGGGGCCGAGCGGCGGCGGCCAACTTCGTCATCCACTTCCTCCATGCAAACCCCTGGCTTTTTCTTCGTCTTCTGTTGCGGCGCATGTCACGCTCCCCCGTCCAGCGCGGCCAAATCCAGCATACGCAGACACAACCCCGGAAAATCGATGCCCGCAGTCTGTGCCGCCTTCGGCAACAGGCTCGTCGCCGTCATGCCCGGAATCGTGTTGACCTCCAGCACCACCGGCTCTCCACCGTCGTCCACGATCATGTCCACTCGCGGCGCGCCGCGGCAACCGGTGACCGCCGCCGCCTCCTCCGCACGACGCATGCACAACCTCAAGGTCTCGGGCGGGACTCGTGCGGGGCAGAAATAGGATGTGGCCCCTTGTGTGTACTTGGATTCAAAATCGTAGACGCCCGATTTGGGTGCGACCTCCACGGGTGGCAGGGCCTCTCCGTCCAGCAGGGAGACCGCCACCTCCACGCCCCGCACTGGCATTTCCGCCATCCACGCATCCGTATCCGTGAGTTCCAGCCGGCGCCAATCATCCATATCCCTGAGCAGATGCAAGCCGACGCTCGATCCTTCGGCCACGGGCTTGAGAATGACTGGATAGCGAACAGGCCCGTCCGGTCCGATCGGAATATCCACCGGTGTACGGATGCCCGCCTGGCTCAATACGGCCTTGCACAGACGCTTGTGCATGCATAGGGCCGAGGCCGTGACACCCGAGCCGGTGTAGGGAATCCCGAGGATCTCCAGCAGGCCTTGCACGCATCCGTCCTCCCCCCAGCGTCCGTGCAGGGCGATGACGGCCACATCCATGTGCGCGTTCCCGATCTGCTCGATCCATCCGTGGTCCAAGGTCACGCCAAAGGCATTCATGCCCCGCTCCTTGAGTGCCGCCAACATGGCGCGACCCGACTTGAGCGAGATCTCGCGCTCGCTGGAGACCCCGCCCATCAGCACCCCGATCCTCCTGTCCTTCCGGGCTGCCGCACTCATCCCCGTTCTCCGGTCAAACGAACCTCGGGGTCCAAATGCACGCCGAAGCGCCGCGCCACTTCCTCCTGAGCGCGACGGATCAGGACCTGCACATCGCGGCTTTTGGCCCCTCCCTCGTTGACGATGAAGTTGGCGTGTTTGTTCGAGATGCGCGCTCCGCCGACACGCAGACCCTTCAGCCCCGCCGCCTCGATCAGGCGGGCGGCGTGGTCCCCCGGTGGGTTCTTGAACACCGAACCGCAATTCGGCATCTCCAGCGGCTGCGTCTGCATGCGCCGCTCCCGCATCTCCTGCATGCGGTCACGGATTTCGCGCCGCTGCCCCGGCTTCAGCGTGAAACGCGCCGAAAGCACCAGACTCTGCGGCGGTAGGCGACTGCGACGATACGCGAGTTCCAGTGCCGCGGCCGGCCGCACCTCGGGTGCGGCGGCACCGCGAGCGATGAGTTCGACCTCAAGCAGGCAATCGGAAACCTGCTGTCCGTAAGCACCGGCGTTCATGACCACACCGCCGCCAACATCGCCGGGAACAGTGGCCATGAATTCGAGGCCGGTGAGCGCCCACTGCGCGCAGCGGGCGGCCAGCCTGCTCATCCGCACGCCGGCCTCGGCCGTGACGGTCGCGCCTTCGCGCGTAATCCCGGTCAGAGCACCGAGATCCACGACAATGCCGGCAAAGCCGGTATCCGGGATCAGAAGATTGCTCCCCCTGCCGAGCGGAAGAAGCGGCACGGTGGCCGGAATCGCGCGGACGGCCTTCGCGGCGGCGGCGCGATCCCTGGGGCGGAAATACCATTTCGCCTCACCGCCCACGCCGAGTGTGGTATGCCGGGCCATCGGCTCCCGCTCCCGCACCTCGCCCCAGGATGCCAGCTTAAGGAGCCAATCGTTCATGCCGCCTTCTCCTTCAGGCCGCAGCGAAGCTCCTCCGCCAGCCCCCCGATCGATCCGGCGCCGAGGAGCAGCACGGTTCGTCCCTGCCGGAGCGCCTCCACGGCCAGATGCCGGGCCGTGTCGGAATCGGGGCAACAGCGGACATGGCGATGACCTCTTCGGCGCATGCCCTCGGCCAGCGCCTCGCTGTTCACGCCCGGGATGGATGCCTCGCCGGCGGCGTAGATCGGCAAGAGCACCACCTCGTCCGCTTCATGAAAGGCGCCGAAGAAATCGTCCATCAGGGCCTGTGTGCGGCTGTAACGATGCGGCTGAAACAGCACCAGGAACTCTTGCTGCGGCCAGCACTCGCGGGCGGTGGCGAGCGTGGCCATGATCTCCCGTGGATGGTGGGCATAATCGTCCACGAGCATGCCACGGCCGCAGCGGGTGCAGCGGAAGCGGCGCTGGATGCCGGCAAACGAGGTCATGGCCGCGGTGATGGCTCCAATCTCCAGGTCGAGTTGCCGCAAGACGGCGATGGCGGCCATGGCGTTCTCGGCATTGTGCACCCCCGGCATGGGCAGGTAGAAACGCAGCTCGCCGTCCGGCAGGCCAATCTCGAGGTGCTGGCCCCCGCCTTCGGGCCGCCGGCGCAGGAGATGAATGTCCGCCTGCGGGCTCAGGCCGTAGGTGACGATGGGTTTGTGCAGGCCGTCCCGGAGCAGCGCCACCTTGGGATGCTCGTGATGCAGCACCACGCAGCCGTAGAAGGGGACGGAGGCGACAAACTGCCGGAAGGCCGCCAGGAGATGCGGAAAATCGCCATAATGGTCGAGATGCTCGGGATCGATGTTGCTGACCACGGCAATGACCGGGGCAAGCCGCAGAAAGGAACCGTCGCTCTCGTCGGCCTCAACCACCAACCACGGACTCTCCCCCAGGCGGGCATTGGCGCCGCCGGCCAGAAGGCGGCCGCCGATGACGTAGGTGGGATCCAGGCCCGCGCTCTCCATGCCGTGAGCGATCAGGGAGGTGATCGTGGTCTTGCCGTGGCTTCCGGCCACGGCGATGCCCTGCTTCATGCGCATCAATTCCGCCAGCATCTCGGCGCGGGGGATGACCGGAATTCCTCGTTCGCGCGCGCGCGCAAGTTCCGGGTTATCGGCCGCCACAGCTGAGGAGGCGACCACCACCTGCGCCTTTCCCAGATGTTCGGGTGCGTGACCTCGGAACACGCGGATCCCCATGGCACGCAGGCGCTGGACATTGGCGTTCTCCACCGCGTCCGACCCCTGGACGACAAAGCCCTGGTTGTGCAGCAGTTCGGCGATACCGCTCATGCCGATGCCCCCGATACCGGTGAAATGGATGCACCGAACACGTCGCTTCATGCCGGGACCTCCAGCCATCGGGACAGGAGCCCAAGAAGTCGCTCTTCCCCGTTCTGCGGCCGCAGGACCCGGGCGGCCCGGCTCATACGCCGCAGACCCTCCGTGTCGAACAAGAGGCGGGCGATCTGCGCCGCCAGCATGCCGGGATCGCATTCACGCTGTTCGATCACCCGCGCCGCGCCGCGGGCGACCAGGGCCTGGGCGTTGTGCCATTGATGCGCATCCGCCGCATGCGGCAAGGGGATGAAGATGGCCGGTATGCCTGCAGCGGCCACCTCGCTCACGGTCATGGCCCCGGCACGGGTAAGCAGCAGATCGGTCTTGCGATACAGGGTCGGCATGTCGGCGCAGAAAGGCATGAGTTCGGCCTCCACGCCGGCGCGGCGATAGGCCGCAGCCAGGGCCTCGATTCTTTCCTTTCCTTCTCCCGCCACATGCGTCACGGCAAAATCACGGCCGGCTTTTTTCAGTCGGCCGCAGGCCGCCGGCGCGATTTCGTTGAAGAAGGTTGCCCCCTGAGACCCGCCCAGGACCGTCAGCCGCGGCGGCGTATGTGGGTGCCAGCGTACCCGCGCGAGTTCCGGCGGGATGAAGTTCCCGGTATGGACGCACTTTTCCGCAGCCAAGGAGGCCGCGGCCTCCTCAAAACCCAGCAGCATGGCACGGCAGAAACGTGAAAGCGTCCGATTGACCAGGCCGGGGACCGCATTCTGCTCGTACAGGATCACCGGCACGCGATGCAACAGGGCGGCGACGACACCGGCAACGCTGGCATAGCCGCCAACGCCGATCACAAGGAGGGGCCGCGACTGCCGCCAGCGGCGACCGATATGCAGCACGGCACGGGGCAGCTCCCAAAGCAGGACGCGCAGCCGCTGCGACACACCGGCACCCTTGATTCCGTGCATGGGCAGAAGGAGCACATCCTCACCTCTCGCGGGCAGCACCTTGGATTCGAGGCCTCGCCGGACACCGATAAAGCTCACCTGAAGATCGGGCCAACGGCGGCGTACGAGATCCGCCAGTGCCAGGGCCGGGAAGACATGCCCGCCTGTCCCGCCGCCGGCGATGCACAACCGCGACACCTTCACGAACCCGCTCCCTTGCGCACATTTTGCGGTAGATGCCGCTGCACGGAAAAGATCAGGCCGAGCAGGATACAATTTCCAATCAGGGCGCTGCCACCGTACGACATGAGCGGCAGCGGCATGCCCTTGGTCGGTAAAATTCCCATGGCCGCCCCCATGTTGATCAGAAAAGTGGCGGCCAGAAGGTTGACGCAACCGAGCACGAGCAGGCGGCGATACGCATCCCGCACCTGCCAGACGAGGAGCAGGCTGCGCCAGCACAAGACGGCGAAGAAAACAATCAGGGCCACGGTCCCGACGAGACCCGTCTCCTCCGCCACCACGGAGGCGATGAAATCGGTGAAAGGCTCGGGCAGATAGAAAAGCTTTTGTACCCCCTGGCCAATGCCCACTCCCCAGATGCCGCCGGCTCCAAAGGCAAGCATCGATTGAATCAGCTGGTAGCCACTGCCGAAAGGATCGGACCATGGATCCATGAAGCTGGCAATGCGTTGCAGGCGGTAGGGCTCGGCCAGGAGAATGACGACACCGACGGGCGCGGCAACGAGGAGCGAAAGCGCAAGATGAGGCAGGGGGACGCCGCCTGCGAACCACATACCGAAACACAGCAACACCAGCAGAGCGGCGTTGCCGAAATCGGGTTGCAACAGCAACAGGATCACCAGGACTCCCAGAACGACCAACATCGGTGCCAGACCGCTGGAAAAGCGGCGCAAGCGCTCCGGGAAGGCGGCCATGTAATAGGCCATGTAGATGATCACCAGCGGCTTGATGAGTTCCACCGGCTGCAGGGTCAGGCCGAACACCGTAAACCACCGCCGGGCACCGTTGAAATCCCTGCCGAAAGGAGGAAGAAGCACCAGCAGCAACAGCAGCATCCCAAACGCGAGGGCCGGCAGGATCATGGCCCGCCACCAATCGACATCGATGCGGGAGAGGGTCCACATCAGGATCAGGCCAATCGGCATGTAAACCAGCCAGTGGCGGACGATGCGCCAGGCATCATCGTAGCGCACCTCGGAGACGCTCATACTGGCGCTGGCGACGAAAACCACGCTGGCGGCGAGCAACAGCAGGACCACAGCCGCAAGCAATGGATCGAATGGCAACAACCTCTCACGCCGGCGATGCACCTGCACACCCGCGATCATGCCGCTTTCTCCAAGGCTGCAATGGCCTCACAGAAACTGCGGCCGCGTTCGGCGTAGTCCCTGAACTGGTCCTGGCTGGCCGCGGCCGGAGACAGCAACACCGGCAGAGAGGTTCCGATCTGGGCCGCCAGCACTACGGCATGGCGAACATCTCCGGCGATCCGGAACGGCACACCCGCCTGCTTGAGCAAAGAGACGAAGGGCTTCGGATCCTTGCCGATGATCAGGGCCAGCGCCACATGTGCACGGACCGCGTCGCGCAACGGCGCCAGGGCCAGATCCTTGGTCACCCCTCCACAGATCCAGATCACACGCGCAAAGGCGGCCAGGGCCGCGGCCGCTGCGGCCGGATTGGTGGCTTTGGAATCGTCGTACCAGAGCTTACCGGCAAATCGCCCGAGACATTGCAACCGGTGCGTAAGACCGCGGAAGGCCGTGAGTGTCTCTTCGATCACTGCGGCGGAGACGCCGAAATCCGCCGCCCCCTGGGCCGCCACGGCCAGATTCAAATGCTGGTGTTGGCCACACACGGCCAGACGCTCGAGATCGATGCCGCGACGTCCTTCCCCATGGCGCCAGAACAGGCGTCGCACCGAGCCCTTGAGCAGCAACCCCGCATCCACACGCGACTCGTCCTCGACGATGCCGAAACGCCGCACGCGCACCCGGCGTTGTTCGAGATCCCCGGCCAGCGCGTCCCAGCGCTCGTCCTGCGGCAGCATGGCCGTATCCCCTTCCCCTTGGACGGCAAAAAGCCTTTCCTTGGCCGCGGCATAGGCATCCGTACTCTCATGCATGTCGGCGTGGTCCGGTTGCAGGTTGAGCAACACGGCCCACCGGGGGTGAACGCTGCGCGTACGCTCGAGCTGGAAGCTGGACAACTCAAGCACCACCCGCCGCGGCTGTTCCACATCCATCAGGATGTCCAGCATCGGCGTGCCGATATTGCCCCCCACCTCGACGCCGCCGGGCAAGACCTCGAGCATGACACCCAACAGATGGGCCACCGTACTCTTGCCGTTGGTCCCGGTCACCGCCACCAGTTCGCCGGAGAAGTGGGCACTGAACAGATCCAAATCTCCACCCATCTCCACACCCGATTTGCGCAACGCCACAAGGACGGGGTGATTCCACGGTACGCCCGGGCTGACGATGATGCGGGAGAAACCTTCCAGCGCCTTGAACCTGAGCCTGCCCGTGTGCAGGCGTACAGGCAGCTCCGCGGGCAGTTTTTTCAGGTGCTCGTCGAAGGCCTCGCAGGCAAGGCCCCGATGCACAAGGAACCGGACCACGGAACAGCCGGTCCTGCCCATGCCGATGACCGCAATCCCGGCCCGTGGTTGGCGCACAGGCGACGGCGTCATCGGATTTTCAGGGTGGACAGGGCCACCAGGGCGAGCAGCAGGGATACGATCCAGAAACGGACAATCACCTTGGGCTCCTCCCAACCCTTCAATTCAAAGTGATGGTGGATCGGTGCCATGCGGAAGATACGCCGGCCGGTCAACTTGAAGGAGGCCACCTGCACCATGACGCTGACCGCCTCGAGTACGAACAAACCCCCGGCGATCGCCAGAAGCAGCTGCTGGTGCACGGCACTGGCCACGAACCCCAGGGCACCGCCCAATGCCAGTGCCCCCACATCGCCCATGAACACCTGCGCCGGGTAGGCATTGTACCAGAGGAAGCCCAAGCAGGCGCCGACCATGGCGCCGCAGAAGACCGTCAGCTCACCGGCGCCGGCCACGTGCGGAATCAGCAAATAGCTGGAAAATTTGGCATGCCCCGACAGATACACAACCACGGCCAACGCCGTCGCCACCATGAAGGTCGGGGCCACCGCCAGCCCATCCAGGCCGTCGGTCAGATTGACGGCATTGGAGGCGCCGACGAGCACAAAAACGACAAAAGGGACGTACCACAGACCCATCTCCACCTGCATCTTGAAGAACGGAATGTCCACGAGCGGTTGGGTCAACATCACCAGACCCGTGGCCGCCACGGTTCCGAAAAGGATCTGCAAGAACAGCTTGCGACCGCCGGACAGCCCCTTGGGGTTGCCGCGTACGATCTTCAGGTAATCGTCGGCAAATCCGATGCCGCCGTAACTCAGGGTCAGGAACAGGGCCAGCCATACGAAGGCGTTGGTAAGATCGGCCCACAGCAGCGTCGCCACCGCAAGCGCCAGCAGGATCAGACCGCCGCCCATCGTCGGCGTGCCACGCTTGGCAAGGTGCGTGACGGG
>CAZHOU010000063.1:0-9105 GCA_964534165.1 uncultured Zetaproteobacteria bacterium | reverse complement strand
CAGCCTGTACACCGCCTGGCTGGTGCCTCGGCCCGCGCAGGGCCGGAGGAAGTGACCACCTTGCATCGCATCGGCTTCGGCGCCGCCGTGGCTGGCTCCATCCCCATGGAGGCCCCGGCCGTGTCCATCACCCTGGCCAAGAAGCGCGGCACCAACGCCGTCTTCGTCACCGAGCGGATCCGCAAAAAGCTGGGGGAACTCGAGGGCGACCTGATCCCCGACAACGTGCTGGTGACGATCACCCGCGATTCGGGTCGGCGGGCGGACGATGCCGTCAACATGCTGATCGAACACCTCGGTATCGCCATCGTCACCGTCGTCATCATCATGCTCGTCTTTCTTGGCTGGCGCGAGGCGGCCATCGTCACCATGAACATCCCGCTTATCATGTTCATCGTCCTGGCCGTGGGATGGCTTGCGGGACAAACCATCAACCGCATCACCCTGTTCGCGCTGATCCTTTCCCTGGGCCTGTTGGTGGACGATGCCATCGTCGTCATCGAAAACATCCACCGCCACCTGCACGCCGGCGCAAAAAACGCCGCCGCCAAGGCGCGAGCCATCATCGCGGCCACGAATGAGACCGGCATGCCGACCATCATCGCCACGATCGCCGTGATTCTGGCCTTCCTGCCGATGCATTTCGTCACCGGCATGATGGGTCCGTACATGGGGCCGATCCCCTTCAACGCTCCGGTGGCCATGGCCGCCTCGCTCCTGATCGCCTACATGCTGACGCCCTGGATCGCCAAACGCTGGCTTCCGGCTCGAATGCCCTCCCCCACCCTGGAGGAGGAAGACCAGTCCCCGCAGGATTGGGTGCACCGGACCTATCTGCGGCTCGCCACGCCGCTGCTCGATCGCCGAGGCGTGCGCGTCGTCTTCTGGATTGTGATCGCCCTCCTCTTCACCTTTGTCCTGTGGCAGGCCGGCTGGCAGTTCATCCGGCCGACGGGAATCAACGGGCCGCAGACACCGGGAACCGTGGAGCTGAAAATGCTGCCCAAGGGCAACAAGAACACCTTCAACATCACCATCGACATGCCCGAGGGAACGCCCCTGGAGGTCACCGACTCGATCGCCCGCGAGGTGGCTTCCGTGGTGTGGTGGCATCCGCAGGTGACGGACTACGAGACCTTCGTCGGCCGCGCCGGACCGATCGACTTCAACGGCATGCTGCGCGGAGCCGTGTTCCGGCATGGGCCGCACCTGGCCGAGATTCGTGTCAATCTCGTCAACAAGCGCAAGCGGGAGGAGAAATCCGAGCAGATCGTGCTTGATCTGCGGCGTATGCTGAAAGACGTGTATGCGCGGCATCCAGAGGCGGTGATCAAGCTGGTGGAGGACCCCCCCGGACCGCCGGTGCGGGCCACGCTGCTGGCCGAAATCTACGGCCCGGATTATCCGACACTGCGGGCCATCGCCAAGAAGGTGCATGCCCTGTTCAAGCGCACCTGGGACGTGGTGGACACCGATGACTCGGTGACCGACGATGAAGAGGAGTGGCGCATCGAGGTCGACAAGGAAAAAGCGGCGCGCCTCGGGGTCACAACCTCACAGGTTGAACGCGCCCTGCGCGATTTTCTGCATGGCTACGACATCGGCGCCCTGCATCAAAGAAGCGAGCGCCATCCGGTCCGCATCCGCGTGCGTCTGCCGCGGAGCAAGCGCATGCAGGCCTCGGACCTGGATCGCATCTACGTCTCCGGCTTAAGCGGCCCGGTGCAGTTGTCCGATATCGCGAGCATCCACCGCACCGTCGCGGCCAAGCCCATCTTCACCAAGGACGGCCATCCGGTGGCCTACGTGAGCGGGGAACCGGCGCGCCATTCCCAGGTCTATTCGCTGCTCGACATGGACGGAAAGCTGGACGGCAAGGCCATCCTGCCCGGCGTGGTGCTGAAGACGGATGGCATGCATTTTACGCGCACCAACCCCGACGACACCTTCGGCTACCGCCTCTTGTGGGACGGGGAGATGCGTCTGACGCTGGATGTGTTCCGCGATCTCGGTGCCGCCTTCATCGTCGCCCTGCTGCTGATCTACCTGCTCATGGTGGCCTACTACGGGGCCTTCCTCTTGCCCATCCTGGTCATGGCGCCGATTCCGCTGACCCTGATCGGGGTGTTTCCGGGCCATCTGCTGACCACCCAGCCCTTCACCGCCACCTCGATGATCGGGGTCATCGCCCTGGCCGGGGTCATGGTCAGGAATTCCGTTCTGCTGATCGATTTCATCCTCGACTATCGCCGCCGCGGCCACCCGCTGAAGGATGCCGTGCTGATGGCCGGAGCCATTCGTGCCCGACCCATTCTGCTCACCGCCCTGGCGGTGATCGGCGGCACGTCCATCATGATCTCCGATCCGGTCTTCGGCGGCCTTGGCGTTTCCATGACCTTCGGGACGCTCGCCTCGACCACCCTGACCCTGTTCATCATTCCCATGCTCTACTACTTCTGGCAACGGAAGTCGGAGATTAGCGACTCTGCAGGAGAAAGGAGGACACCATGAACACGGAACGTGCGATTCGCATCATCGCCGGCGGCTTCATCCTGGCCAGCGTAGCTTTGGCCGCCATCTACAACCACGTGGACCTGGCCCATCCGACATGGCTGTGGTTTACGCTCTTCGTCGGCGCCAACCTGTTCCAATCCGGATTCACTCGCTGGTGCCTGATGGAGACCATCCTGAAGAAACTGGGTATGAAATCCTGCTGCGAGCAGGGCGGACGCTGATGGACACACAGGCCATCACGACACCGGAGGATTACAGGTTCCCCTGGTATGTCCGTATCTTTTTCTGGAACCAGAAACGCAAATACGGCGCCGTGCTGGAACCCGCCCGCCTGTGGGGGCGAACGCCGAAGGTCTTCGCCGCCGTGGCGCTGCTGTACGGCGCTCTGGATCGCAAATCCTCGCCGATCGAGCCGGCCCTGCGCACGCTGATCACCGTGCGCGTCTCCCAGATCAACTGGTGTGCATTCTGCGTCGACATCAATTCGGCCGTGGCCATCCGCCGCCATGTCGGCGAGGAAAGGCTCGCGGCCCTCGATCACTTCGAGGAAAGCGGACTCTTCAGCGAGCGGGAGAAGGCGGCCCTTTCCTACACCGAGGCCGTCACCTACAGCGACAGGGAAACGACCGAAGAGCACTTCCGCCGCCTGCGCCGTCATTTCGACGACGATGCCATCATCGAGCTGACGGCGCTGATCGCCTTTCAGAACCTGTCCAGCAAATTCAATGCCGCCCTGGGAGTGGCGCCGCAAGGCTTCTGCCGCGTGGCGCCGCAACCGAAAAAAAAGCACAGGAGGAAGAGATGAGTGAATACGGAATGCGAACGATCTTCAACGGCAGCGTGGAAGAAGCGGAGGCGGCCGCGGTCGCGGCCCTGAAGGAGGTCGGATTCGGTATCCTGACCCGCATCGACGTGGCCGCGACCCTGAAAGAAAAGATCGGGGTGGAGCGCGCGCCCTATGTCATCCTCGGCGCCTGCAACCCCAAACTCGCCCATCGCGCCCTCGAGATGGAGCCGGAAATCGGGCTGCTTCTGCCTTGCAACGTCATCGTCTATCGGGATGAGGACGGTCGTACCGTGGTCTCCGTCATCGATCCGGCGGCCATGGTGCAAGTGGCCGCAAACCCGCAGCTGCAACGCCTTGTCGAGGAGGCACGGCCGCTGCTCGAACAGGCGCTCAAAAAGATCGAAGGATGATCTTCCGTCAACTCTTCGATCCCGTCACCTGCACCTTCACCTATCTGCTGGCCGATGTGCAAGAGCGCGAAGCGGTGTTGATCGATCCGGTGTTGGAGCGGGTGGAGGACGATTTGGCGTTGCTCGACGAACTCGGTCTCGGACTGGAGTACGTGCTCGATACGCACGTGCACGCCGATCATGTCACCGCGGCCGCGACATTGCGCAAGATCTGTGGATGCAACACCGCCATCTCGGCCCGTGCCGGCGTGGACTGCGCCGATCTTTTGCTGCGCGACGGCGCCGTCATCCATACCGGCGCCCTCTCCATTCACGTGCTGGAAACCCCGGGACACACCCCGGCATGCCTCTCCTACCGGTGCGAAAACATGGTCTTCACCGGCGATGCCCTGCTCATCGGTGGTTGCGGACGCACGGATCTTCAGGGCGGTGATGCGGCACGCCTTTATGATTCCATCACCCGCAAGCTCTTCACCCTCCCGGACGACACCCTCGTCTTCCCCGGCCACGACTACCGGGGCCGAAGATCCAGCAGCATCGGTGCGGAGAAGCGGAACAACCCACGGCTGCGCCTGGGGCGCGATGCCTTCCTTGCCTGCATGGACCGGCTCGATCTTCCCATGCCCCGGCGTATTCACACGGCGGTGCCGGCCAATCGCGCCTGCGGTGAAGTGCATGGCCCATGAATCCACTGGCCTTGCTACTGGCACCGTTCATCGGCCTGTTGCTGGCACTGTTCGGTGCCGGCGGCGGCATGACCACGGTGCCGCTTTTGCATTACGGCCTGCATCTGCCTCTGAAGGAGGCCATCGCTTCGAGCTTGTGGATCGTCACGGCGGTAAGCCTCGCCACCTTGCTGCGGCAGCGGGCATGGGCATGGTTGAACTTTCCCCTGCTGGCCCGATTCGCGGGCGGGGGTATGGCCGGCGCCTGGATCGGAGTGCACATCGGCCTGGTCATGCCGGCGGCATGGCAGAGCGCCATCTTCGGGGCCCTCACCTGCTTCGTGGCTCTGTGGATGCATCGAGCCGCTCCACGGGCAGAGGCGGGTGCGGGCTTGGAATCGCGGCCGCTGCGCACACTCGCGGCCAGCCTGGCCCTGGGCGTGATCACGGGTGTATTGGGTGTAGGCGGCGGTTTCCTGATGGTGCCGGCACTGTTGGCCCTGGGTCTGCCGGACTACAAGAAGGCGGTGATGCATTCGCTGCTGTTGATCACCATCAACGCCGGCATCGCCGGCCTTGGTTACCTGGGGAAGGTGCATGTGGAACCCCTGCCGCTTCTCACCGTTGCAGTGCTGGCCATGGCGGGAAGCCTTGTAGGTCAGCGCCTGCTGCAGCGCTGGTCGGGCAAGCGCCTGCAGCGCGGATTCAGCCTGCTGCTCCTGCTGATCGGTGGGGTCATGCTGGCAGAGGCGGCACGAGACTTCGCCCGCCTTTCATAGTCATGACGGCGGCCCGACTGTGGCCACGAAGCGCGGGAGGAGATTCCGGAAGCATCCGATCTCGAATCATTCTCACGGAGGTGGATAGATGCAGGAAATCACGATCGAGGAGTTGCACAGGATCCTGAAGGAGGGGGAAGACGGGGGATGCTGCCTGATTGATGTGCGCACAGCGGAGGAATTCAATGCCGGTCACGTGCCGGGTGCGAAGCTGATCTGCCTGCGGGAGATCGAGAGACACACGCACGAATTTCCAAGGGATCGTGATGTCTATCTGATCTGCCGCTCGGGCATGCGCTCGGCCAAGGCCCTGGCCCTGCTGCGAGAACGATACGGGTTCAGGCGCCTGTTCAATGTCGCCGGCGGCACGCTGGCATGGACGAAGGCCGGCCTGCCGCTCGAGCACTGATGCCCGCAAATACTGTGTGGCTGGATCGCTTTCCCGAGCTGCAGGTCATCGCGGATCCGGGATGGAAACACGCGGCTGCCCATGCACAAACCCTGCGTGTCAAACGCGGCTATGTATTGTTTCGCCAGGGAAGCCCCTGCTCGGCCTTCGTGCTCGTCGCCGCCGGTTCCGTGCGTGTATTGATGGCCGATGCCGAGGGACACGAGATCCTGCTGTACCGCATCCGCGACCGTCAAAGCTGCATGCTTACGACGACCTGCCTGCTGGCCGGGGAGGAATATCCCGCCGCGGGGATCGCCGAAATCGATACGGAACTCGTCATGCTTCCGGCCGAGAGTTTCCACATGGCATGGAACGCCTCCAAGGGCTTCCGCTCCTTTGCCATGAACGATATCCGGGGACACGTCCACGAGCTGATGGCACTGATCGGGGACGTGGCCTTCGGTCGCATGAACGTTCGCCTCGCCCGACTGCTTCTTCAGCGCCAAGCGGAGATCTTGCGGGTCACGCATCAGGAGCTGGCGGTGGAACTCGGAACCGCCAGGGAGGTGGTCAGTCGCGTGCTCAAGGGCTTTGAGCGCCGTGGACTGATCGCCGCCGGCCGCGGCCGGATCACGATCGTGAACAGACTCGGGCTCGAATCCTTGTGTGATATTGTCACTGAAAATATTAATTCATGATATTAGAATACGCTTATCACTAATCGGGAGGTCGGCCATGAAGAGAAACGAAGGAACCGTCGATCGCATCATCCGCATCCTTCTCGGAATCGGATTGATCAGCCTTGTTTTCGCAGGCCCGAAAACCCCTTGGGGATGGATCGGCCTGATCCCCCTCGTGACCGGGATCGTGGGTGCATGCCCGCTCTATGCCCTGTTGGGGATCAACACCTGCAAGGCCCAGCGAGGTTGAGGCGACCTGCGGAAACAAATCGAACGTCTCGGCGCACCCACGGCCGCTCCATCCGAGCTAAAAAACATCAATCGGGGCTCGGCCCCGTGAAGGAGGAATGAACATGGCGCATGTTGTCATTATGGGCGCGGGTATCGGGGGGATGTCCGCCGCTTATGAAATGAAGGAGGCTCTTGATGATCTCGGCGGCAACCACAAGCTCACTGTGGTGTCCAATGTCGATTATTTTCACTTCACGCCCTCGAATCCATGGGTCGCCGTCGGCTGGCGCCGCCGCGAGGACATCAGTTTCAAATGCGAACCCTATCTGAAGAGGAAGGGCATCGATTTCATTCCCTCCGGCGTGGAAAAGGTCCTGCCCCAGGAAAACAGGCTGGAATTGGCGAACGGTGAAACCCTGGACTACGACTATCTGATCATCGCCACGGGCCCCCGGCTCGCTTTCGAACTCGTCGAGGGACTCGGACCGGATCACTACACCCAGTCCGTATGCCACGTGGACCACGCCGAGAAGGCCCTGGAGAAATTCGAGGAGTTCTGCAAGGACCCCGGCCCGATCGTCACCGGTGCCGTTCAGGGGGTCTCCTGTTTCGGTCCCGGCTATGAATTCACGTTGATCCTGGACACCGAACTGCGGAAACGCCGGATTCGTGACAAGGTGCCGATGACCTACATCACACCGGAACCGTACATCGGCCATCTCGGCCTGGGTGGTGTGGAAAATTCCAAGCTTCTGCTGGAGGCCGAATTCCGCAAGCGGGACATCAAGTTCATCACCAATTGCAAGACCACGAAGATCGAGGACGGGATCGTTCACTACGAGGAAGTGGACCGTTTCGGTGAGAGCGTGGCCTCCGGTGAACTCCCCTTCAAATACTCGATGCTGATGCCCCCCTTCCGGGGTGTGAATGCGCTCGTGGGCGTGGATAAGCTGGCCAACCCGATGGGATTCATGATCATCAACGAGTACCAGCAGAATCCCACTTACGGCAATGTGTACGGAACCGGCGTGATCGTCGCCATTCCACCGGTGGAGAAGACCCCTTTGCCGGTGGGTACGCCGAAAACCGGCTTCATGATCGAATCCATGACCACCGCCGCCGTGCACAACATCTGCCATGACATCAAGGACGAGAGGCCGGAGGCGGTCGGCACCTGGGCCGCCGTCTGTCTGGCGGACATGGGGGACACCGGCATCGCCTTCGTCGCCGATCCGCAGATCCCCCCGCGCAACGTGGCCTGGGCCAAGGAAGGGCGCTGGGTGCACCTGGCGAAGATCGCCTTCGAGAAGTATTTCATCCGCAAGATGAAGAAGGGCACGAGTGAGCCCTTCTATGAGCGGGCCATCATGGAACGGCTGGGAATCAGGCGTCTGAAATGATCCTTCCCGCTCGGCGGTGCGCCGGCGGCTCAGCCGCCGGCATCCTCCTTTCGTCGCTTGCCGGTGCGCTCAAGCAGGCGGCGCGAGAAGTTCTTGCCGGTTTTGCTGAAAAGGAAACGACCGGCGAGCACGCAACCCTTCATCCCGGGATCGCAGGAACGATTCGCGACCCGGCGGCAACGCCCAGCTTCCTCGTATGGGCAACCCCAACCGCCGTGCGCCATGACACCTCCATGCAACGGAACTCGGTAACGAAACTTAGCCTATACTGGCGACAACGGCAAAGGAACGGCTGCCGACCGCCACGACCGGAGGTGGATGATGGAGCATGAATACAGGGAGCTGACCCGACACATCGCCGCACAGACCTCCCGCCTGCGGCGGGACATTCCCGCCACCATGCAGGGCTTCTCGGCCCTGGCCTCGGCCGCGATGGCCGACGGTGCCCTGGACAAGAAGAGCAAGGAATTGATCGCCCTGGCCCTGGGGGTGGCCAGCCACTGCAAGGGCTGCATCGGCTTTCACGTCAAGTCGCTGGTCGCACTCGGGGCCACGAGGGCGGAGATCGAGGAGGCACTCGGTGTGGCCGTCTACATGGGCGGGGGACCCAGCCTGATGTATGCCGCCGAGGCCATGCAGGCCTTCGATGAATTCCAATCCGCCGGTGGCAAACGGCCGTGAAGGAGATGGTCTACCCCTGCACCCACTGCGGCGTGAAAAACCGCCTGGCGGCGGACAAGATCGAGCAGAATCCACGGTGCGGCAAATGCAAACAACCGCTCTTCCCGTCCGCGCCCGTGGCCATCACGGATGCGACCTTCCGGCAGGAAGTGGAGGAATGCCCGATCCCGGTCTTGGTGGATTTTTGGGCCCCCTGGTGCGCGCCGTGCCGGATGCTGGCTCCCGAGCTGGAGAAATTGGCTTTGGAAATGGCCGGAAAGCTGAAGATCGCCAAGTTGAACGTGGATGAAAATCCACGCACGGCGTCTCTATTCGGCATCCGCTCCATCCCCACGATGATCCTGTTCCGCGGCCCGCTCGTGGTTGAGACGCTGACCGGCGCCCTGTCCGCACCCGCGTTGAGGCAGCGGCTCCTGCAGTGGTTGTAGGAATCCGGCCGCATCCGCTTTCCTCTTATCTCTCGACTATCCCCTCTTTTTTCTCCTTTCCCCGCAGTCCTAGCAGTCTGTCGGACTTATTCAGAGGTTCCCTAATATGTAGGAATTAACCGCGTTGTTTACAGAATTT
>CAZHOU010000062.1:0-9335 GCA_964534165.1 uncultured Zetaproteobacteria bacterium | reverse complement strand
CTCCCGCTCGCTTTCACCTCCGCCTGCGGTAGAATACGCAGGGCGGAATCGCCGCCGGTCGCCGCCGCAATGAATGAAGGAGAAAGAATGGCCAAGACCCTGTTCGACAAGGTGTGGGATTCGCACGTGGTCAAGGAACGTGCCGACGGCAGCGTGCTGTTGTACATCGATCGTCATCTCGTGCATGAGGTCACGAGCCCGCAGGCCTTCGAGGGCCTGCGCCTGGCCGGCCGCAGACCCTGGCGCCGGGAAGCCGTCGTGGCCATGCCGGATCACAACGTTCCCACGATCGGCCGCGCCGCCGGCATCCGTGATCCGATCTCCCGTCTCCAGGTCGAGGCGCTCGATGCCAATTGCCGCGAGTTCGGCATCCTCGAGTTCGGCATGAACGACGATCGCCAGGGCATCGTGCACGTCGTCGGTCCGGAACTGGGCCTGACGCTGCCCGGCATGACCGTGGTTTGCGGCGATTCCCACACCTCGACCCACGGCGCCCTGGGTGCGATCGCCATGGGCATCGGCACCTCGGAGGTCGAGCACGTGCTGGCGACGCAGTGCCTGGTCCTGAAGAAGCCGCAGGTGATGCGCATCCGCATCGAAGGCGAAATCCCGGACGGCGTGACGGCCAAAGACATGGCACTGTACATCATCGGTCGCATCGGCACCGCCGGTGCCACCGGGTTTGCCATCGAATTCGCCGGGGCGGTTGTGCGACGGCTGTCGATGGAGGGGCGCATGACCTTGTGCAACATGGCCATCGAGGCCGGGGCGCGTTGCGGCATGGTGGCCGTGGACGAGATCACGCTGGCCTATGTGCGCGAGCGTCCGTTCGCGCCCAAGGGCGAGTTGGGACGTCGGGCCGAAGCGGCGTGGCGGCAGTTGCATTCGGACGACGGGGCCTCCTTTGCACGCGAGCATGCGTTCGATGCCGCGGCCATCGCCCCCCAGGTCAGTTGGGGAACGAGCCCCGAGATGGTGGTGCCGGTGACCGGCGTCGTGCCTTCGCCGGATGCGGCCCGTGATACGCGGCAACGTCAAGGCTGGCAGCGGGCGCTGGATTACATGGGCTTGAAGGCCGGCACCCCCATTCAGGCGATCAGGGTGGACAAGGTCTTTATCGGTTCCTGCACGAACGGGCGTATCGAGGACCTGCGCGCCGCCGCGGCCGTCGTGCGCGGACGCCGGGTAGCGGAAAACGTGAAACAGGCGCTGGTGGTGCCGGGTTCGGGACGGGTCAAGCGCCAGGCCGAGGAAGAGGGGCTGGATCGGATCTTCCGCGCCGCCGGTTTCGAGTGGCGGGATCCGGGTTGTTCCATGTGCCTGGGCATGAATGCCGACCGCCTGCAACCCGGCGAACGCTGCGCTTCCACCAGCAACCGCAACTTCGAAGGCCGGCAGGGGCCGGGCGGACGCACGCATCTCGTTTCCCCGCCCATGGCGGCCGCGGCCGCCGTCGCCGGTCATTTTGTGGACATCCGCGCATGGCACTGAGCCCACGGCGGATCCACCTGGCTGCGTGTTTCCCTGTGGCAGGCGGGTGGACGAATGGCATCAAGGAAGGGGGGTGGAGATGAAGCCGTTCACCGTGCACGAGGGGCTGGTGGCGCCGCTGGATCGGGCCAATGTCGATACCGATGCCATCATTCCCAAGCAGTTCCTGAAATCGGTCCGTCGCAGCGGTTACGGCGGCTACCTCTTCGATGCCTGGCGTTACCTCGACCACGGCGAGCCGGGCATGGATTGCAGCAAGCGGCCCGAAAATCCCGATTTCGTGCTCAACAAGGAGAGATACCGCGGCGCCAGCATCCTGCTGGCGCGGGAGAATTTCGGTTGCGGATCGTCCCGCGAGCATGCGGTTTGGGCCCTGGTCGATTACGGTTTTCGCTGCATCATCGCGCCGAGCTTCGCGGACATCTTCTACAACAACTGTTTCAAGAACGGGTTGCTCCCGGTGGTGCTCCCGGCGGGGTGCGTCGAGCAGCTCTTTGCCGAGTGCGAGGCAACCGAGGGTTACACGTTGCGTGTGGATCTTGAGTCGCAGAGCGTCACCACACCCGCCGGCGAGAGCTTTCACTTCGAGATCGATGCCTTCCGCAAGCATTGCCTCCTGCACGGCCTGGATGACATCGCCTTGACGCTTGAGGATGCGGATGCCATCCGTGCCTATGAGCGCCGACGCAAGCGCGTGGCGCCGTGGCTTTTCTCCGCTCCGGCACAGGAGGAAAAAACCACCGCCGGTGGGTGATGTTTCCGCCTTGCAAGCGGCGGGTTTTTCACTTGACTTGTCTGTGAGGCTTTTTGACGTTGGTGACTGCCGCGGCGGGGGCCGGATTTTGCCATGCAGTACCGGATTGGAGGAAAGAAGATGAAACGAATGTTGGGTATTGTTCTCCTGGGTCTGACGGCGGTTGCATGCGCCACGACCCCGGACGATCCCGCACGCCACACCAAGCAGGGCGCGGGCGCCGGAGCCGCCCTGGGGGCCATTGCCGGCGCCATCATCGGTTATCAGGGCGATCACTCGGGCGGCGCTCTCAAGGGGGCGCTGATCGGTGCCGCCGCGGGAGGCGCGTTGGGGGCGGGCGTCGGCCGTTACATGGACCGGCAGCAGGCGGAATTCGAGCAACGCCTGGCGTCCGAGAGGGATGCGCATCAGGTCGAGATCGCGCGCCTGAAGGACGAGAGTCTGAAGATCACGTTGAACAGCGAGGTCTCGTTCGATTTCGATTCCGCCGCCATCAAGCCGGTCTTCCGGCCCGTGCTCGACAAGGTGGCGGAGATCCTCAAGCGTTACCGCCGGACGCGCATCCATGTGATCGGATATACGGACAACATCGGTTTGGCGGCCTACAACCAGGGGCTCTCGGAACGCCGGGCGGCGGCCGTCGCCCGCTACCTCGAACGGCGAGGCGTGGATTCGCGGCGCATCTTGAGCGAAGGCCGGGGTGAGAACGAGCCTCGGGCCGACAATGCCACCGCGGCCGGACGGCAGCTCAACCGCAGGGTCGAGATGTTGATCGTCCCGGACCGGAACATCGGCTAGCCCCACATGCCACGTCTCGACCGGGCGTGGCGAACGTGAAGTGACGAGTGAAGAAGCATCGCGTCATCCTGTACCTGATCGCCGCCCTGGTGGTTGTGGCCGCGCTCTCTTTTCTGCCACGACTTCTTCCCACCGGCGGCATCAAGTCGGCGGTCGAGCGGAACCTTTCCCAGGCCCTGGGAGTGCCCGTCCACATCGCCACCCTGCGCATCCGCGTGTGGCCCCTGCCGGGGCTGGTGCTGACGGGCTTCGAATTGCGCGGTCCGGGGCCGGAACTCCGGGCGGCTTCCGCAATCATGTCCCTCAAGACGGATCCGCTTTTGCATGGCCATGTGGTCATCAAGCGCGTGAAGTTGCGGAATGCCATCCTGCGTATTTCCGTTCCCGGCGGGGGAACAAAGGTGCTTCACATACGGAAGATGGACGGTCCGATCGTGCGCAATGGCCTGCTGCGGCTGCCGCGATGGCAGGCGTGGCTATACGGGGGAAAGGTTCGATTCAGCGTTGGGATCCGACGGATGCGTTCGGGTACGGTTCATTTGAGGGCCGATGTTCACGGCCGCCATCTCGATGCCGGGAGGCTGCTGGCCGATGCGGCCGGCATGCGTTCGATTTCCGGCACCATGGATTGCGATCTGTGGCTGGCAGCAAGAGCGACGGGTTTTCCGGGACTGCGCAGGCATTTGAGGGTCAATGGTCTTGTGCGAATGCGGCGCGGCCGTATCCGGAACATCCGCCCCCGGGGTGTACTGGCCGCCGTTGTCATGGGCGGCAAGATCGGCCGCAAGGGGATCGCCTACGAGGAATTGCGCTTTCGTTTGCGTTTTCACCACGGAGGATGGACCGTTGATCCGATCGTCCTGCATGGTCGCAGGTTGAAGGCAACGGGTTTTCTGCATGTCGATGCCAAGGGTTCGCTGCGGGGACGGCTGCAGACCAGCGGTGCCCGTGCGCTCACGGTCATGCAATTACGCATCGACGGGACGCTTGCGCATCCCGGCATTCATCCTTCGACCACCTCGTTCGGGAACGTCTCGCCGGCCGGCACCAAAAGATCCCGGCCGCACCGCCGATAGGATTGTGCTTTTTTTTCGGCTATGCTGGTTGCATGCACAGGATCCATGAAGCGGCGCTTCCCGGAGTGGGAAGAAAGTATTGGATCGAGTCCATGGACGGCGGCCGCGTATCCATTATCGCTTACAAGAGCGGGGAATACGAGATCTATCTGACACCCGCGGGTGAAGAGTTCCCCACCTCGGCGGTGCGCCTGACTCTTGATGAAGCGCGTGCGCTGGTGGCGGCTTTCCCGCATGCGCCTGCTTCCGGACCGCCTTCCCCGTTCCCGGAGTTCTCCTGTGTCGTCGTGCCGGGAGATTCTCCCTGCCTGGGCAAGGAGGCCGGTGAACTGCTTTCCGGAGCGGCGTTCATCATGGCGGTGCAGCCGGTGGCCGCAGAACACCTCCATCCCGCCGCCGGGCATCGGCTACAGGTGGCGGATATTCTGTACCTGACCGGCCCGCGGCAGGATCGGGAGGAATTGGCGCGCAAGATCCGACCCCATGACTGATGCCCATGGGGCCGGCGTCTGGCTTCTCGCTCTGGCCGCTGCCCTCGGTTTTCTGGCCGTCACCGGCGGTATCGGCATCCGGTTGCGTTTTTCAACTATCCCGGGCTATCTGGTGGGCGGGGTCATTCTCGGTGCCGTTTTTGCCATTCCGGAGCCCTTCCTGCATATCCTGATGACCCTGGGTTCAATGTTGATTCTCTTCTTCGTCGGCCTGGAGTTTTCACCGCAAAACCTCGGGCATCGTCTGCGCGTGCTCGTGGCTCCCGCCTGCTGGGATGTCGCCGTCAACATGGCCGCAGCCCTCCTTGTGGCTCTGGGCATCGGCCTTTCCCCCGTGGCCGCTGCCTGTTTCGGACTGGCCGCCTATCCATCTTCCTCCGCCATCATCGCCCGGGGGCTTTCGGACTACCGCCTGCTGGCCCTGCCCGAGGCGGAGTGGTGTTTGGGGCTGTTGGTCATCGAGGATCTGATGATGGCCCTGCTGTTGCCTGCGGCCGTCTTTCTCCTCGGGGCGGGCTCGCTAGCTTTGATGGGTGGCATCGCGATGACCCTGGTGGCGGGTCTGTTACTGCTTGCCCTGTTCGTGATGTCCGTGCGCATGGGCTTGATCTCTCGTTGGTTGGATCAGCCGGCCAAGGACCTGACGCTGTTGGCCGTTCTGGCCATGCTGTGCCTGATCGCCGGTATCGGCGAATATGTCGGCATCTCCGCCGCGGTCGGGGCCTTGTTTGTCGGTATGCTGATGTCGGAGAGCGAGGGTCGTGAGAAGATCGAGGCCCTGCTTGTTCCGCACCGGGAGTTGCTCGCCGTCGGCTTTTTCACGGCCATTGGCGCCGGCACGGATTGGCGTCTGTTGCTGCAATCCCTGCCATTGGCGGTGCCGCTGGTGGTGATCACCAGCCTGGCCAAGATGGCGACAGGCTATCTTGCGGCCCGTGGCCGCCTCTCCGGCGCTCAATCGGGAATCCGACTGGGCCTGATGCTGGTCCCCCGGGGTGAATTCACATTGGTGGTTGCGGCGCTCTCCCTGGCCCAACCGTGGGGCAGGAGCTTTTACAACATTGCCGTCGCCTATGTCATCCTAAGCGCCCTGAGTGGCGCCTTGCTGCTGCGCTATCATGCGGGGCTCAGTCGCAGGCTTGCCTGCCTGCTGCCGTAAGCCGCGTGAGTCGTTCGGAGGTGAAGAAATGAAGCGATGGAAGCAAATCGCCGGCCACGACCGCCGGGCCATCTTCCGCCTGCTAGCAGTTGCCGCCATTTATCTCGCCCAGATTCCAAGCGCGGCGGCGGGGCTCTTTTCGCTCAGTGAACAGGATGAAATCGCCATCGGTCGCGAGGCCGCGGCGCAGGTGGAGGCCAAGGCCCCCATTGTTCATGATCCGGAAGTCCAGCGCTACATCACGCACCTGGGATTGGAATTGGCCGCGGTCAGTGCGCGACCGAATTTGCCGTGGCGGTTTCGCGTCATTCAGGATGAACGGATCAATGCCTTCGCCCTGCCCGGCGGCTTTGTCTATATCCACAGCAAGGTATTGCAATTGGCGCGATCGGAGGCGGAACTGGCGGCGGTGATCGCCCACGAGATCGGGCACGTGGAAGGCCGTCATCACAAGGCGTTGATCGAGAAGGCGATGCGCTACCAGTTCGGTCTGAACATTCTTGGTGCACTGATGGGGCGAGGCGGCGCCGCCAACGCGGCGATGATCGCCGCCAAGCTGCTGGCCCAGGGACAGTTGACCCGATACTCCCGGCAGGCCGAGATGGATGCGGATCGTCGCGGGGTCATGCTGCTCTACAAGGCGGGGTTCGATCCCATGGCCATGAGTCGCTTTCTGCAGAATCTGGTCCGCCTGGAGCCCGCCAATCGGGATTTGCTGGCGGATTTTTTCGCCGATCACCCGGCGGCCCGGGATCGCGTGGCCTTCACCCGCACGTTGGCCCGCTCCCTTGCAGCCAAGGTCTGGCGACCGGACAGTGTGGAATTCCTGCGCATCTCTCAGAGATTGCACGGAAGCGCCGGCGCGTTCCTTCTTGGCGGTGCCAGGATTGGAATATACGGCGGTGCGCGCATTCATCCTTTGAAACGAGGCGGCCGTTACCCAGGGGCACGCATCCGTCCACGGCGGCGGTGAGGGGTGTAATCGGGGTTGCATCGACTATACTTAATATACATCGGGAGCAATCAAAGGGGGTACGAAAATGCGGAAACTGAGTTTCATGTTACTGGCAATGCTGATCGGTGGAACGCCGGCGCTGGCGGGCGAGAAAGCCTTGTTGGGAGCCTTGATCGGTGCCGGTGCGGGCGCGGCCATCGGCCATTCGGTGAAGCGCGGCGGCGGTGCCGGCACGGGTGCGGCCATCGGTGCCCTCGGCGGTTACATTATCGGCAGCCAAATGGAGAAGAGCGAACATCGGGCGCGAGCGGCAGGAACCCGTGAGGCCGCCGTACAACGGCCGGGTCGGGGAGGCAACGTGATTCCCCAAGGCTGCAGGGAAGGGCAGAAATATTTTGATCGTTCGCTGAGAGCGCGCAACAACGACGACAAGATCTTCTATCTGCAGCAGGCTGAACGACTGTGCCCGGGGGACGCGCGCGTGCACAACGATCTGGGTGTCGCCTACTACAATCGCAATGGCCCGCATGATCGCGAGCGTGCCAGGATCGAGTTCAAGGAGGCCCTCAGGATCAATCCAAACTACACCGTCGCGCGGGACAACCTGGGCAGCCTCTGAGCGCCGCTGCGGAGGAAGGAACGGAGGCCGGAGCCCCTTCCGCGGCCGCCGTCACGGTCCAAGCAATAGGCTTGCCCGCTCATGGGAAGGCCGCTGCAGCCACTACGCAGTGCTTGACATGGGGTGGGCCGCTCCCATGATTGCAATGGGAGGAGGGCCTTCGCGTGTACCTCGACTACTGGAAATTAAAGTATTTTCCATTTGAGGACGACTCCAGCCCCGGAGTCTTTTTCGAAACGGATGGGCGGCGTGAAATTTCCGAAGATCTGGCCGAGGGTATCGCCCGCCGCAAAGGCGCCTTGATGTTGACCGGAGAAGTCGGCTGCGGCAAGACCATGCTCTGCCAGCGCATCCTTCTGGCGCTGCCGGAGGACCGCTACGACATTGCATTGATCACTTGGCCGCGGCTGGAGACCGTGGAGTTGCTGCGCGAAATCAATCGCCAACTCGGCCTTGAAACAAAGGATGATGGCAAGGGCGGCTTGTTGCACGTACTGCAACAACATTTGGCGGCCAACGCCGCCAGCGGGCGGGATACGATCATCTGCATCGACGACGCCCAGGATCTTCCATCCACCGTCACCCTCGAGGAACTGCGGCTACTCTTGAACTTCCGCCTCCCCAATCGCTTCCTGTTGACGCTCCTGCTCATCGGTCAGCCTGAACTCGCGGTGACGGTCGCGAAGGTGGAGGCCCTCGATCAACGCATCGCCTTGCGCCTGCATGTGGGACCGTTTGGCTTGCAGGAGACGGTTCGTTATATTCTGCACCGGCTTAAACTCGCGGGCCGGAGCGACCCCATTTTCTCGCGCCAGGCCGCCGACTTGGTTTATCGCCACACCGGCGGTGTGCCTCGGCGTATCAACCATCTGATGGATCTCTGTCTGTTGCTCGGCATGCGCAAGGGATATTCGATGGTGAACAGCGCCCTTGTTTGCGAGGCCATGGAGAGGTTTTCCTGGAGGATGTGCTGAGATTTATCGATCTATTGCGCACCCAACAGGTGCCGACGGCGAAGACCGCGGCGGTTGGCCGGAACACACGTCGTTTCTCCCCGCTCCCTTCCGAATACGGGGTCGGAATCCCGGCCCGGGAACAAACGTCGCCGATCTCCGGTACGGAAAAAAAGGAGGCGGCGGCAACGAAGGTACCTGTTCCGGTGGGCGGCGAAGCTGCCGAGCGCCGGCCAAGGAGCGAGCCTCCTGCTCCCGCCGCGGCGGCGGAGAAAAAAAGCGGACATGATTGGCTCGATCGATGTGTATCTCTGGTGCTGGAGATCTTCCGCGCCGCCGCCAAGGGCGTACCGGCGAATATCGAGCCGCTCGCGGCCCATATTCACCTCCTGCTGCGATCGCTGGCGAAGAAGCCGCAGAACGTTGATCTGCTGGAGTTGGCGATCAGCCGCCGCGAGCGCCGTATCCGTGGCGCCGCTCCGGATCTCGGTGATCTGATCGAGAAGGCCATCACGATGATGCTCTATGCCGTCAAGATGGGGTTGCACCTGCAGTTGCAGGGAGAGGAGTTGCAGGCGCTGATCGTATCCGCCATGTTGCATCATATCGGTATGGCCCGTGTTCCCGCATTCATACGCTTGAAGCAGGAGAAGCTGAAGGAATCGGAACGCGGGCTGATCAATCAGGCCATACGCCAAGGTGCGTCTTATCTGCGCAGCTGCGGCATTACGGACCAGAGTATTCTGGATACGGTTGAGCAGGCGCGGGAACGTTTCGACGGTTCCGGCGATCCATCCGGATTGAAGGGCAATGAGATCAGTCCTTTTGCACGCATCGTCGGGTTGCTGTCGATGTTCGAAGCCTTGATTCACTTCCGTCCCTATCGCCGGCGCCTGCTGCCACGCGACGCCATCCGGCAATTGATCGTAGAGCACAAGAACGCCTTCGATCCACAGATGCTGAAGGCGCTGATCGAATCCGTCTCGCTCTATCCTGTGGGCACCTATGTGCAACTCAATACCGGCGACATCGGACAGGT
>CAZHOU010000061.1:0-9337 GCA_964534165.1 uncultured Zetaproteobacteria bacterium | reverse complement strand
CACAGCTACAACTACAAAGATGGCAAGTACAAGCTCAACATCCCGCTGTTTATCGCCCTCGGGGCGCTGGTCTTCGGGATTTTGTTGGTGCTGGGAAGTTTTCTGTTGATCAAACGAAGGAGGGTATTATGAGATTCAAATCTTTGCTTCACAAGCTGGGCGGGGTGGTTGCGGCGCTTTCCCTGTTCCCGTCGCTGGCGCATGCGTTCCAGATGGAATACGCACACCGCTTGAATTACGGCATGACGCCGCAGGCGCACTGGGAGGCCATGTGGCGGGAGACGATGTGGGACATCGGCATCATCGGTGCCCTGTATTTCGGTGTGGCCGTGTTCTTCATGATCGCCTACAGGCGCAAGGGGCATCATGAAGTGGGTCAGTCGCCGAAGTTGTCCAAGCAGGCGGTGATTGGTTGGGTTTTGATCCCTTGCTTTTTATTCCTGGCCGACGACTGGTTTTTGTTCGTCAAGAACGTGGATTTGCACAACCATTACCGGGAAGTGCCGCCCAAGGCACGCACGATCACCGTGACGGCCTCGATGTGGAACTGGAATTACGACTACGGCAACGGCGTGGATATGGACAATGAACTGCGCGTGCCCGTGGGCAAGCCGGTGGTGTTGCGGATGCACAGCGAGGATGTCGTTCATTCGCACTATCTCGCCGCCTACCATGTGACCGAGGATGCCATGCCGGGACGCATCACCTATGAATGGTTCTATCCCGACAAAATCGGCAAGTCGGTGATCACCTGCCGCGAATACTGTGGCGCCAACCACTCGCGCATGTTCGGCCATGTCATCGTCATGAGCCAGGCCGATTTCGATGCCTGGATGGAAAAGGCCAAGGCCGAAGCGAAGGCCGAAGCCGGGCATCGACTGGCCAGCGCCGCGGCGAACAAGAGTGTCGCCAACACGATCAATTAAGAGAAGAAGGAGGGTAAACATGAGTGAAATGATGGGACACGACCCCAACGGCAAGCCCGGCTGGCCGAAGACAGTCAAAGAATGGGTGTTTACGCTCGACCACAAGGTGATCGGTGTCTGGTATCTGATCGGCGCGATTGCATCGTTCATCGTGGCCGGTCTCGCTGCCACCCTGATGCGTATCGAGCTCGGCAGCGTCGGGCCGGATATCACCAGCGACGGCAATGTCTACAACCTGTGGCTGACCATGCACGGAGCGGTCATGATTCTTGGCTTCCAGATTCCCGCCCTGCTGGGCTTCGTCGCCAACTATTCGGTGCCGATCATGATCGGTGCCAAAGACATGGCCTTCCCACGCGTCAACGCCCTGAGCGTCTGGCTGCTGTGGTCCGGTATCCTGCTGGCTCTCGCCAACCTCGTTATCCCCGACCATTTCAACGGCATGTGGACCGGCTATCCACCTTATTCGGAGACGGATATGGCCGGTAACACGGCATTGTATTCACTGGTGGTGATCGTGCTCGGCATGTCCTCCGTGTTCGGGGCCGTGAACCTGGCCTGCACGGTGGCCTTCATGCGCTGCAAGGGCATGGGCTGGTTCCAGATGCCGATGACCGTGTGGTGCGTGTTCTCGGCCAATATCGTGCAGTTGATCTTCGTGCCGGTGCTGGCCGCCTCGGTTCTTCTCCTTTCTCTGGACAAGTACCTTGGTTTCGGCTTCTACAACCCGGAGACCGGCGGCGACGTGCTCCTGTACCAGAATCTGTTCTGGTTCTATTCGCACCCGGCCGTGTACGTCGTCCTGTTGCCGTTCTGCGGCATCATCTTTGAGATCTTTGCCGCGTCATCCAAGAACATGGTGTTCAACTACCGCATGACCGTGTATGCCATCCTGACCTTCATCGTCGCCAGCGGCGATGTCTGGGTGCATCACGCCTTCGTGGCCGGTCTGCCGAACTGGTTGCGCCTGTTGCAGTCGTTTACGACGCTGCTGATCTCCCTGCCCTTCGGGTTGATGATGCTCAGCATGCTGATCACGCTGTACAAGGGCGCCATCCGCTATTCCGGGCCGATGTTCTGGGCCGTGGGTGCCTGGCTCATGCTCCTGATCGGCGGCCTGACCGGCATCCCGAACGGGCTGACGGCGGTGGACTACGGCATCTCCGACTCCTATGTCATCATGAGCCATTTCCATTACGTGATGGCCGTGGCCGGAGCCATGGCGATTTTCGCCGGCGTCTTCTACTGGTTCCCGAAATTGACCGGTCGCATCTGCAACGAGTTCCTGACCAAGCTCTCCGCCGTGGGCTTCTTCATCGGCATGAACGTGGTCATGGGACCGCTGTACTTCGCCGGGATCGCCGGTATGCCGCGGCGTTACATGGATTATCAGCAGTTCGCCGACAATACCACCATCGTCACTGCCCAGCATTGGTCCACGATCGGTGTGTACATCACATTCCTGAGCGCACTCTTGATGCTGGCGACCTGGATCCACGGCATGCTCAAGGGCGAGAAGTCGCCGCAGAACCCCTGGGGTTCGCAGTCGCTGGAGTGGACGGCAACGGCCATCATTCCGGGGCAGGGCAACTTCCCCTCGCCGGTGGAGGTTCCCGAGGGCTGGCATCCCTACAACTACATCGACAATCCGAAGCCGAAGTTCTTGCCGCTCAAGGCGGAGGGCTAGGCTGAAGTTGGAAAATGCGCACCCCCGAACCACCTCCCTAGTCTCCAATAGGGGGTGCGCATTCTTCCAGGCGGCCTTGATGCACATCAAAGAAAAGTTTCTGCCTGCTGTCAGTATATCCTTCACCGATGTTTCTACAGGGGGCGGAAAGGCATGAAAGGGGAGTGCAGATGAGGGAGAAGGCGATCAAGATCGAGAACGTGGCGACAAAGAGCACGTTCGCGGCTTGGTATGAATTGGCCAAACCCGGTATCGTCGGACTGACGCTGGTTGCGGCCCTGACAGGCATCTATTTCGGTACCCATGGTGTCATGCCGCAATGGGACCTCATTTTCTGGACCTTCCTGACGTTGGGCCTCGCCACCGCCGGTTCCTGCATGTTGAACAATTACTACGACCGCGACATCGATGCCCGCATGCGCCGCACCTGTTCGCGTTCATTGGCGAGCGGCATGGTGTCGGGAAAGGCCGTGCTTGCCGCCTCCCTTCTCATCACGGTGATATCCCTCGCCCTGATGGCATGGATGGTCGGCCCACTGGCCGCCATGGTGACGATGGTCGGTGTCGTCGGCTACGCCGGCGTCTATACGATGTGGTTGAAACGGACGACACCCTGGGCGAACCAGTTCGGAGGAATCGCCGGCGCTGTGCCGCCGATGGTTGGTTATGCCGCGGTGACCGGGGATCTCGGGGCGCCCGCCTGGGTCTTGTTTGCCATCATGGTGATCTGGCAGCAGCCGCATGCCTTGAGCCTGGCCCTGAAGTACCGCGAAGACTATGCCCGCGCCAGGGTGCCCGTGATTCCCGTGGCCTGCGGCGTGCAAGCGACCAAGGTGCGCATCACCCTTTATGCACTGGCTTTATTCCCGGCGACGGTGCTTCCCTTCATCTACGACATGGCCGGGATGGGATATCTGATCGTCTCGGTGGTTCTGAACACAGTCTTTCTGTATATGGCCGTACGCTTTCTGCGCTCCAAACGTGATTGCGATATGCGAGTGTTCGCCTATTCCATCGTGTATCTGATCCTGCTGTTCGGCGCCATGGTTCTCGACGCAGTCTAGCAGTCTGTCGGACTTATGAGGAATCTACTGCGCGGCAGGGATAGCGGCCCAAAATGCACAGCTTCCTCGTTACATAGTCCCCACTATGCGCCTCGAAATCCGTGCATTTTGGCCTCACATCCCCACCTGCTCGCTACGATCCCCCTAAGTCCGACAGACTGCTAGCAAGAGTTTCTTTGCTCCCAGCTTCTCACCGGGGGGTGCTCCACACGACTCAGGCTGGAGCGGTTGCCCCCGTCCCGCAACGTACGTCGCATGGATTCCGTCCGTAGGGAAAATTGGTGGGTCTTGCAAACAGAACGCCGATCCATTCACAATCAGCGGATCATGAGGAACGTCATCGGAATGTTCATCGTTGCCACGGTTGGCCTGCTGACCGCCGGGGTTGCGAGCGCCGCGGTGATCGCCGACGATGCCTGGGTGGAGATGCCGCTCCCCGGCTCAAAGACGACCGCGGCTTACATGGTGTTGCGCAACACCGGTGATCGGGACGTGGACATCGTCGCCGCCGCTTCGAATGCGGCCGCAGCCGCCGAGATCCATGAAGTGATCCGCTTCCACGGCATCCCCGCCATGCGTCGGATCCTGCCCGTCCGCATTCCCGCCCACGGAATGCTGGCTCTCCGGCCCGGGCACATGCATTTGATGCTGAGCGGCCTGAAAGGGAGATGGCGTACGGGTCGAACCGTGCCCATCATCCTGATCACATCAGGAGGAAGGCACCTGACGTTCACGGTCATCGTGCGGCATGCGCGGTCCGATTTGGTGAAGGCGCAGGCCTTGTATGCCCTGGCCATGCGGCAGCTTCGGGACCACGACAGCCGTGGGGCGTTCAAGCTGATGCGAGAGGCGGCCACGCTCGGAAACAGGAGGGCCCAATATCAGCTCGGCCTTCTCTATGCCAGGGGTGAGGGAGGGGGAAGGGATCTGAAGAAGGCCAGGAGATGGCTGCAAAAGGCGGCCATGCAGGGGCACCCCAAGGCCCAGTTTTATCTGGGACGGATGTATGTGGTGGGGGATGGAGGTGACAGGGATCCCGTTTTGGCGACCATGTGGTTCTGGCTGGCCACGACCTTGGGCGACCGCTATGCCAAGGACGCCCTGAGGGTGATGTCCGGCAAACTGGACCCACGGAAACTGGAGGAGGCCAAGCGCAGGGCCGGGGTTTTGTGGCATCAAATCCCGCATGACATGAAGATCAAACGCCGCATGGCGATGCACTGAGTGGAGAGAAAATGACGCACATGAATGACGAGCAAAAACGACGTGAAAAAAGGAAGAATATCGCCGGTCTGATCCTGGGGTTGATTCTCCTGATTTATTTCCTCGTATATCTATTCATGCATTGGCCCGCGAAATCATGAAGCAGATTTTGCCTCCTTGCGGATGCCAAGTTGATATTCGGTCGGGCCGTGCCGGTGGTAGATCTCGAGCGCCGGCAGAATGAGCTTGTAGCCGTTGGCCCTGGCCCAGCTGCGCATGGCCTTGTAGGCCTTGAAAGAGCCAAGCAACCGGCCGCCGCGGAACATGACCCGGACCACTTCACGCGCGGGAATCGTTTCCGCCACGAGCGGAGAGGGAACGTAGTCGTTCCGCCCCACCAGATATCCGACCTTGCTGCGTCGCTTGCCTGCCGGCACCTTCCCGACATCGTCGAGAAACAGGGCGCAAGGATCACCGGGCTTTACGCCCGCCTGCCGCAGAATGGCACCGACTTGCTTGATCGTGCTTTCGATCTTGTCGTAGGGTCCGATGTGCATCCGGTAGGCAATGCGGTATGCAGGTGCGGTGATGCGTTCCACGCGCACCTGGGTGTACATGCCCAGATAATACATGACGCCCACGCCGCCGAAGAGGGCGGTAAGCAATCCGATGAGAATGCCCATGAGGAATTTGTTGGAGATGAGTCTGGATTGTTTCGCCATACGGTAGCCTGCTCCGGTTCGTTCTCGACGGGTCGCGATGAATGCGTCATGCTATTGAAACACGATGCGCGGGTAAAGCCGCGGCGGGGAAGGAGAATCCGGTCGAGCCACTTGCAGAACTCGTGCACAGCGATGGCGGCGGCATTTCATGAATTCGGAGCAAGCGATGGGTGATGGCAAGGCAACGGAAAGGAAGAAGGTGAACGTCGGATTCCTCCTGCTGGCGGCATCCGTGGTGACGCTCGTTGTCGGGGCCTTCACGATGGAAACCCTGCGCCAGAAGCCCGGGATCGAGGTCAGCAGGAAGAAGATCGGTCAGTCCGATCTGGATGCTTTCAGACATAAACTGGCGCGCATGGTGCGCAGCTACACCGTGCGTCGGGAAGGGGGCAAGCGTATCGTGCATCCCCCGCCGGGTTCGGATATCTACCTGTTGGCGCGCAACTACGATTGGGGGAATTTCATTCTGGAGCTGGAAAAGGGGAAAACCTACCGCCTGCACCTGACGAGCCTGGACTTGCGTCACGCCATCGTGGTGCGCGAATTGGGGTTGATGAACCGTATCAAGTCCGGGGAGATCAAGACCATCATCTTTGCACCCCGCCGCGCCGGTCGTTTCAGGATTGTTTGTGGAGAATGGTGCGGGCCCGGCCATGCCGGCATGGTGGGTACGATCATCGTTGTCCCGACAGGGTGAATACGTTTATGAGGTGGCCGGCGAAGGCTTAGCCGCGATCCTTCCGAAGACTGAACATTTCACGCAGCATCTTGTGCCCCTTCCACTCGTGCGCCAGGGCCATGCCGGCATGCGCGGCCACAAAAATCCACATCAGGTCGGTCAGGAGGTCGTGCGCCTTGGCGACGATGCGGATATCCGGTGTCATTTTCCCCTGCGGTCCGATGCCGATGAACAGCATCGAGCCGGTGAGACCGAGGAGCAAGGCCACGACGATTCCCAGGCCATGAAAGGCGCCGGCAATCGCATGGCTTTCCTCCGGCGGCGGCAGCCGCCCCGCAAACCAACCCGGTACGTCACGGATCCACTCCCGCCACAGGCTGGCGCGGCCCTCCTCATAAAGCCACGGGAACAGCCGTTCCCGACCGTCGGCATCGTCGAGCACGACGAGCAGATAGACACATACAAGGATCAGGGCCAGCGAGCCGATTCCTTCGTGGATACCGATCAGGAGCGAATGCATCGCGTCCTGCGGATGCCCGGCGGCACTCCGCATGTCGAACAGTTTCTCCGTGACAAGCTGGAACAGTACGGATGCCACGATGCCCGTGTGCAGAATGCGGATGCTGCGATCATGCCTCATGCGACCGGAACCTCATCGTAAACGAACATGAAATACAACCCTTGCATGCTCAAGAAAGCTGCTGCGCGCTCATGGCCGCAATGCTAAAGTTCGCCGAAATGTCATATCAAGGATCCATCCATGCCAAAGAATTACATCCTTCCCGCTGCCGCTGAAGCACAGCAACGGCTGGCGATCGGCTGGCTCTACGCCGCCGTCGGCTTTCTTCTGGCTTCCGGCGTGTATCCGTTGCTGCTGGCCCTGGCGCGCACCACCTACGAGATGCCGTGGAAGGACTTTTTTTACACGGCCCTGGTGTTGCATGTCGATTTTACCGTCCTGTGGTGGCTTCTTTCCATCGCGGGGGTGTTCTGGAGCCTGAATTCCACGGCCAGGGGGTTGCCCATCGCCTGGTCCACGCTCGGGCTGGTCGTGCTCGGAGGCGTGCTGGTGGGGATATCCCCGCTCACCGGTCCGGCCCACCCTCTGACCAACAATTATGTCCCCATTCTAGAGAACCGCTATTTCATGAAAGGCATGATCGTCTTCGGCGGCGGTGTTCTGCTTCTGGTGCTGCGCAGCCTCTATGCCGCTCCCCTGCGTCGCATCTTCACGCCGGATCCTGAAGGGGCTCTTCGTTTCGGCATTTGGACTGCGGCCGTGGCGGCTCTGATCGCCGTGATGGTTCTCGTCTGGACCCTGATGCATATGCCAACGGGACTGGAGCACCGCGCCTACTACGAGCCGCTCTTCTGGGGTGGGGGGCATGTGATCCAGTTCACGCATACGGCCCTGTTGTGCGTGTGCTGGCTTTGGCTGGCAAGCACATGCGGTGTCCGCATCCCCATCGGCCCTAAGGTGGTGATGGCCGCCTTCGCCGTCAGCACCCTTCCCCTGCTCTTTGTCTTTCTTCCTTTCATCCGTCACGAAGTGGGCTCGCCGACCTACACCCTGTGGTTCATCAAGCTGATGCGTGAGGGCAACGGCATTGCTCCGTTCGTGATCGGGCTGGCCGTGGCCTGGGGGATGGCTCGCAGCTCCGTGCCGGGGAAGGCGCAACGGCACTTGTATCTGGCGCTCCTGTTTTCGATGATCCTGTTTGCCACCGGTGGTGTGTTGGGGCTTCTGATCGGAGCCAGCAGCACGTTGATCACGGCTCATTATCATGGGGTCATCGTTTCGGTCACCATGGCCTTCATGGCCATGACCTATGCCTGGTTGCCCCGCTTCGGTTTTGGCGACCTGAACCTGAAATGGGCCGTGATCCAGGTTTGCACCTATGCCGCGGGTCAGATGATCCACATCATCGGGCTGGCGTGGGGCGGAGGCCACGGAATGAAACGCAAGGTGGTCGGAACCACCCAGAATCTCGGGATCCATACCTGGATCACGCCCCAGGATCTGGTGGGGATCGGGGGTGTCATCGCCGTGCTCGCGGGCATCCTGTTTGCCGTCGTGGTGTTGCCGCCCATGCTGCGGGGGCGGGTCGACGCCGCCGGGGAGAAGACTCAATCAAAGGAGGGAAAACAGTGATGTCGGCCACCGATACCCGCAACGACCGTAAAATCGGCATCTGGCTTTTATGTGTCTGTGCCGCCATCTTCATCATGCTGATCATCGGCGGCGCCACCCGCCTGACCCATTCCGGCTTGTCCATGGTGCAATGGCATCCTCTGATGGGTTGGATTCCGCCCCTCAATCACGACCAATGGCTGGAATCGTTCCACCAGTACCAGCAGACCCCCGAGTTTCAGAAGCTGAACCCGAACATGGATCTGGCCGGTTACAAGAAGATCTTTCTGCTCGAATACGTGCATCGTGTCTGGGGGCGCCTGATCGGATTGGTGTTCCTACTGCCATTCCTTTATTTCTGGCTGACGGGGAAAATCCGTTCCGCTTTGCGTCCCAAGCTGATCCTGATGTTCGTTCTCGGCGGCTTGCAGGGCTTGCTCGGCTGGTACATGGTCAAGAGCGGTCTGGTGGACAATCCACACGTGAGTCAATACCGCCTGACGGCGCATCTGGCGACGGCCTTCGTGATTTACGGTTTTATTTTTTGGGTCGCCCTGGGCTTGCTGGTGCCGAGAAGGGAGGCGGCGCTGGAGGATACAACGGTGTTGCACCGCCTCTCCCTGGCGCTCACCGCTTTGATTTTCACCACCGTCATGGCCGGTGGCCTGGTGGCGGGGCTGCGGGCCGGTTTTGCCTACAACACCTTCCCGTTGATGGGCGGACATTTCATTCCCGAGGGCTATGCCATGCTCAAGCCATTCTATCGCACCTTCTTTGAGAACATTGCCGCCGTTCAGTTCGATCCCCGCCTCCTGGCCCAGCCGACCCTGCTTTCCGTCTTCGCTCTCTCGTCGTTTGCCCGCCGTTTTGTTCCCTCGCGGTCCTGCCTCCTCTCCACCAACTCCCCGACCTCCCGCTTTCTCCT
>CAZHOU010000060.1:0-9456 GCA_964534165.1 uncultured Zetaproteobacteria bacterium | reverse complement strand
GCCGAGGTCGTCTCCGGCTGGGATCTGGCCAGTCATGAGCCGAAGTCCGCGGGGCGGCCGAAGCCCGCGCTGCGCGCGGCGCCCGCGGGCAGCGTCTATTGGTTCGAGGGCTTCGATGGCGATGTCGACGGCCTGCGGCGGCTTGCGCGCGACGGTCTGCCCTGCGGGGACGAGGCGCGGCGCGCCGAGGGATTCAATGCCTGTCTGATCGGAAACTGGAACAAGGAGAGAAGCGATGTTTGAGGCATACAAGGCGATGTTCATCTATTGCACGACGCCGGTGCATGCGGGCACGGGCCAGGCGTTCGGGCTGGTGGACAACCCGATCCAGCGCGAGAAACACACGGACCACCCGGTGATCGCAGGCTCCGGCGTCAAGGGGGCGCTGCGCCATCACCTGTGGTGGAAATGGCGGGATGGCGACAGCGAGCGCACCCGCGATCTGCTCGTCCGCCTCTTCGGCCCGGAGGCCGGAAGATCGGAACTGCAAGCCGGCGCGGTGAGCTTCACCGATGCCCAGCTGGTCGCCTTCCCGGTGCGCTCGGTCCGGCGCGGCTTCGTCTATGCCACCTCGCCGAACGCGCTGGCGCGGGCGAAGCGGATGCTGGCGCTGTGCGGCCGGGCAAAGGATTGGCGGTGGCCGGAGGTGCGCGAAGACCGGGCGGTGATCCTGGACGGCGACTTGAAGTCGGGCGACCGGCTGTTGCTGGAGGCTCAGGCCTTCGAAGTGACGAGTGACGGGGATGCAGGATTGCAGGGTATTGCCGAGGATCTGGCCCGCTTCGCGATCCCAGAAGACGGCTACTTCCACGACAAGCTCAAGCGCGATCTGGTGCTGCTCTCGGAAACTGATTTCGCCTGGTTTGTTCGCCAATCCACCGTGGTCGAGGCCCATGTGCGCATCGATGACGAGACCGGCACGGCGGCCAAAACCGGGTTGTTCTACACCGAGAACCTGCCGCCGGAGTCGATTCTGCTTTCGCTCGCGATGGCCAGCCGCGAGCGGGTGAAGGGCGAGGCCCGGCCGGCCGAGGTGATGCTGCATCATGTCGAGGGCGCGCTGAACGGCGAGGCGGTGCAGATCGGCGGCGATGCGACCACCGGCCGAGGACTGGTGGCGCTGAACTTCGTGGGAGGTGGGAGCGATGCCTGATCTGGATCAGAAGCGCGCCGCCTTCGCCTGGGAACGGGTAGAACAGGCGAGATCGCGGCTGAACAACAACGAATACGAGAGCTACAAGAACCTCGCCAAGGCCGCGCCGGCGCTCGTCATGAACAACGGCCTGATGCAGACGCTGGCGTTTTTCTGGTCGAAGGGAAACGAACACGAGAGGAAGGGCGTGGATCATCACGATTTGCTGCGCGATGACATCCTGGCCTGGCTGCATGGAGATCAGGTGGCTGTTCCGGTGCCGGGGGCTTACAAGGACGCGATGAGCTTTCTGCACACTGAAGCGACAAGCGAGCAATACCGGCTGGCGACCGAGGAGACGATGCACCTCTTGCGCTGGCTCAGGCAGTTCGCGGACAGTTGAGCCGGGTTCTGCCGTGTTGGGAGGTGATGGAATGAAAATCGAATACGACGGGAACGAGGATGTGTTGTTTATCCGTTTTTCCGGCAAGCCGGTGGTGCGCGACGTGTCCCACGGCTGGAATGTCGTGGTCGGTATGGCGGAGGACGGCATCGCCCAGTTGACGGTGCTGGATGCGAAGAAGGATGGGTTTCTGCCGTTGGATGCGCCGGAGTCCATCCTGCGGCATGCGGCCTAAAAGGAGGCGATCATGCGCGCGGCCGTTCCCCAATACGTTCCGGAATCCGAAATCACCCGCACCCCGCCGGGCCATCGCTTCGGGATCTATTTCCGTGGCTGGACCGATGAGTGGAAGCTTGCGGACCACGACAAGCAGAAAGCGCTGAAAAAAGTTGCCGATGGTGATGATCCGAACTGGAAGTGGATGGCGGGAGCGATCGTACGCCGACAAACGGACATGGCCGCCCGGCTGGGCGACGACGCCTTTGCCGCCGTCGCCCGATCCACCGCCCCGTTCGTCACCGGCATGGGTTACGAACACCCGCTGGAGAACGGCTTCGCGTTCCTGAATCCCTACGGCCTGCCCTGTCTGCCCGGCTCGTCCATCAAGGGCGTGTTGCGCAAGGCCGCGGAAGAGTTGGTGCTCTCCGGCGAGGCCCGGGGGTTCGACATGCTCGACGTCTGGCGGCTGTTCGGCTTCGACGGCAATGCTGAGTTTTTGAAAAACCACGAACAGGTGCGGCACGCCTTCCCCGAACCGGGCAGGCTGGGTGCATGGCTGAAGCAGGTGCTTCCCGATGATTTCAGGAAGAAGGGGCTTGATGAACCGCCGGCATTCCTCGCGGCGCTGCCGGAGAACAAGGCATTGCGCCGCTCGCTGTTCAACATGGGCGCGCTGGCATTCTGGGACGCTTTCCCGCAAGGCAAACTCACGGTCGAGATCATGACCCCGCACCATTCGGAATATTTGCAGGCGAAGGATGACGACAAGAAAAAGACGCCGCACGACTCGGAGAAGCCGAATCCGATTCCGTTCCTCGCCGTCGCCCCTGGCGCCAAGTTCCATTTCTTCGTGCAAAAGATCGGCGATGCCGGTGGTTGCGACTGGAAGGACGTGCTGCAACGCTGCTTCGGGCACGCCTTCGACTGGCTCGGCTTCGGCGCCAAGACGAGCGTGGGTTATGGCGCGTTCGTGTGCATGAACGGCGGGGCGGCGGCCGAAGGGAAGGTGCCTGCCGGCGGCGACACCCCGGCTGATGCTCCTCCCCCTTATGACCCAGCCAATGAGTGGCTTGAGAAGGCCGTCAAGGAACTCGCCGCGCAACCCGGCGTCAGCGAGGAGCACGTATGGTTCGGCAAGGCCCTTGCCGAGCGCTGGCGGACCATCGACGACGGCGAGCTCAAGGCCGAGGTGCTTTCACGAATTCGCTCCCGGTGGCGGGAACGTGGAATCTGGGACGATCCGTCTGGCAAGTCGGCCAGGAAGGCGAAGGCGATCTACGAGGGGAGGGGGTGAGCACGGTTCTCATCTCCTTCCTCGGCAGGCAGCGCCGCTTCGAGGGCGGCTATCGGCCGGCGAGCTACCGTTTCCCCGACGGCGAGGTGGTCGAAACGCGCTACTTCGCCCGGGCGTTGCGCCGGCGCCTCGATCCCGGCCGGATCGTGTTGTTCGGCACCGCGAGCAGCATGTGGGACGTGCTGTCCGAGGATTGCGACGCCGGCGCCGATCTCTGGGCGGAGGTGGCCGAGGCCGTGGATCGAGCGGTGGTGGATCGGCCGCTTCTGGGCCGGGTGGCGGAGAAGGTCTCCGCCGCCTGGGGCTGCGAGGTGCGGCTCGGACTCATCCCGTTCGGCCTCGACGAGACGGGGCAGGTTGCCATTTTGAACGCGATGGCCGAGGCGGCCGATGGCATGGAGCGCGTGCATCTCGATGTGACCCACGGCTTCCGTTCGCTGCCGATGCTGGCCTTGATGGCCGCCTTCTACCTGGAAGTGGTCCGCGGGATCAAGATCGCCGGTATCCACTACGGCATGTTCGATGCCAGGGACGAGCATGGCGAAACGCCGGTCGTGCGCCTGGACGGCCTGCTTCGCTTCGGCCGCTGGATCGGTGCGCTCAGGCAGTACGACAAGGACGGCGACTATTCGGTCTTCGCGACCCTGCTGGGGGAAGCCGGCGTCGAGGAGGCCGGGCGGCTCGCCGAGGCGGCCTTTTTCGAGCGCACGGGCAATGTCCGCGACGCGGCGCGGCGCATCTCCACGCTCCATTGTTCGCTGGAGGAAATCGATTCGGCACGCTTTCCGGCCGCGGCGATGTTCGTGCCCGCGTTGCGCGAGCGGATTGGCTGGTTCCGCAAGCCGTCACTTGCGGCCCGCGAATGGGCCCTGGCCGAGGAGTATCTGGAGCGTCGAGACTATTTCCGCGCCCTGCTTCTGGCCCTGGAGGCGGCGCTCACGGCCGAGCTGGAACGCCGGGGCATCGATGCCGCGGACTTCGACGCCCGCCGGAAGGTGCACGACGAGTTGCGCGAATCCAACGGGCATTACAGGCGGCTTAACAGTCTGCGCAACCAGGTGGCGCACGGTTCGCGCGAACGTTCCCGCGATCTGGAGCGTGTTTTGCGCGACGAGACGACGCTGTCGAGCACGCTGCGCGGGCTGATGAAGGAGATGCGCCGTGGCTGAGACGGTCTGGTTCGTCTCCCGCCATCCGGGTGCGGTGGAATGGGCGGCGCGGCATGGGATTGCGGTGGACCGCCGGGTGGAGCATCTCGATCTCGAGGAAGTGGAGCCGGGAGATACGGTGATCGGCACGTTGCCGGTGCATCTTGCGGCCGAGGTGTGCGCACGCGGTGCGCGCTATGTGCATCTGTCACTGGATCTTCCGCCCGATCTCCGGGGCCGCGAGCTCTCCGTCGATGAACTGAATGCCTGCCATGCCCGCCTGGAGGAATACCGGATCGTCAAGGCCGGACGCTGAGCAACCTCATTGGGATCCCCGGGCGGCCGTGACACCTGACCGCCAAGCTTGGCAGGTCAGTTTATGACCTTCCCCTTCCATACAATGACCTCCATCAACCGTGCGAACGGTCAAGGAGGTGCGATTGAACACGGTCGAAGTCATTCTTACACATCTGCGTGGGTTGCGTATCGGCAAGCCGCGCAGCCACCGTAATCTCGTCATGTTTCCGCTTCTTACCGACTCAAGCGGCGAGCGGGGCTACCTGACGCTGGATGAAGCCATGCACACGGGCACGTTTCACGTCCGGGAGGTGTCCGAATTCGGATCCGTGCCGGAGCTTACGGCCGAGAACAAGGGCGAGAAGCCCGTTCTGCTGATGGACGGCGAACATCTCGTCGGCGCCAAGCAAAACCGCGTATTGAACGTGAGCATGCTCGTGCCGCCGGGGAAGAAGTGCAAAATCCCCGTATCCTGCGTGGAGCAGGGCCGCTGGAGCCCCGGCGGCGGCGAGTTCGCCGCCGGCGGGGAGGCCCTCTTCGCCCGCAGCCGCCGGCGCAAGGCGCGGTGGGTGACGCAGGGCATCCTGGAAGCGGGGCGCCCGATGGCGGATCAGGCCGAGGTTTGGTCGGACGTGCGGCAAAAGCTCGAATCCCTCGCCGCGCGCTCGGCCACGGGAGCCATGTCGGACGCCTACGGCCATGTCGGCGGCAATCTCGAGGAATTCGTCCGCGCCTTTTCTCCCGAACAAGATCAAGTCGGTGCCGTCTTCGCCATCGGCGGTTCGATCGCCGGTATGGATCTTTTCGATCACGAAGAAACGTTGCGGCTGCTGTTGCCGAAGTTGATTCGCAGCTACGCCTTGGATGCCCTGGAAGTTCCTCATAGCGGCGGAAATCCGCCCGAGGATGAGGCGATTCGGAATTTCCTGGAAGACGCTTGCAATGCGGATTGGTCGGTATGTCCCGCCGATGGTCTCGGTGAGTGGGCGCGGATCGCGCAAAGGAGTCTTGCCGGCGGCGCCCTTGTTCATGAGGGAAGGTGCATACACGTCTTCGTGTCCGTGGTGGAGTCGGGTGAATCCGATCGTGGAGTCGACATCATTCGTTCCAGCCGTCGATCTTGGGTGCTTCCTGACTAGCAGTGTGAAGGCCGCGTGGTCTCGGGCCGCGCGGCCGGATCCGTATGTGGCCCCCATCTCGTTCCGCAAGCTTGGCAGGTGGGATGGGCGGCTGCGTGGCGAGCAACCTATCCATATTCATACACAAGGAGAATGAAACCATGCAAAAACATTTTTCGGAGACCAAACACATCCTTTTTCTGATGCCTGTGCTGATGGCTATCCTACTGCCGGGATCTTCCCACGCATTCACGCCCCAAGACTCCAAATCGTTCTTGGACGGCGGTGGTGATTCCATGCGTCCTTATTTGGGTATCGGCGCCGCTGATTTCCAATTCGACATCGGTTCAGTCTACGGTACGAGCAATGTGGCTGGAGTCGTTGTGAAAACCGGGGTGGAGATCCATCGCTACTTCGCCGTCGAAGCTCGTTTCTGTCATACGGGTGATGCGGATTTCAATGGCACGCAGGTGATCGCCGGTGTTCCCGTGTTGATCAGCGGTAAGGCACGCGTGAACTTGTTCTCGCTCTTCGGCCGCGCGCAGATTCCGTTTGGAGAAGGCTTCCAATTGTATGCCTTGGCGGGTGGCACGCATGGCAGCGGCAGCGTGGATTTCACTGCGAGCGTCGTCGGACTTCCCAGCTTGTCCTTTTCGGGCAGCGGTAGCGACAACTCGTTCTCCTACGGAGTGGGCGGGGAATATCGTTCCGCTTCAGGCTTTTCCTTCGATGTGGAGTACATGAAGTATTTCTCCGACATCAGTTCCGTGGGAGGCGGAATAGCCTATCACTTCTGATGTCTTCACGGATGTTTTATCTCGCCGCCTACGATGTGGCCGATCCCAAGCGTCTGGCCAAGGCGTTTGGGATCGTCAAGCGGTATGCCACGGGCGGCCAGAAATCGGTGTTCGAATGTTGGCTCACGGAGGCGGAGAAAGCGGTCCTGCTTGGCTCCATACGCCGTCTGCTGTATCCCCCGGAGGATCGTTTCTTCCTTTTGCGACTTGATCCTCGAAGTCGTACGCGCACGCTGGGATTGGCGGTGCCTCCCACCGATCTGAGTTTTTTCTATCAAGGATAGCCGCTGTGCGAACCCTGATCGTGGATCGCAAGGGAAGCTCGCTCTCCGTGGATGCCGGTCGCCTGCGTATCGATACCGAAGGGTACAAGCCGCGATTCGTCCCCTTGGCCCAGATCGAGCGCCTGGTGATCACCGCGGGTGTGGAACTGCATACACGGGTACTGGCGGCTCTAGTCGAGGCGGGTGCATCGGTGTTGATTCTTTCTCCCCGCGACCACCGGCGAGTGGCTATCGTAACAGGGCCTGCAGGCAAGGGGGCGGCCGTTCGGATGGCGCAATATGCGGCGAGTCGCGATGCGGGCTTTTGCCTCGCCGTGGCGCGGAGGCTGGCGCGAATGAAATTGACGGGTCAGCGTCGTTTGTTGTTGGCATACAAGAGGAAACGGTCGGCGGGGAAGCAAACGCGTTTGGCGCTGGAGATGCTGTCGCGTCAAAGGCTTGTGGTACGGACTGCTGATTCGGTGGCATCACTGATGGGTATGGAGGGATCCTCGGCGGCTGCATATTTTTCCGCGTGGGCAGAATTTCTGCCGGCGTCACTCCGCTTCTCGGGTCGCAACCGCCGTCCACCGCGTGATCCTGTGAACGCCGTGTTGTCTCTCTCCTACACGCTTCTCCATTTCGATGCTGTCCGTGCGGCCTATATCGCCGGTTTGGACCCATGCGTCGGTTTCTGGCATGCGCCTGAATACGGGCGCGAATCCCTGGCTTGTGACTTGATCGAACCCCTGCGCCCGCATGCGGATCGATTCGTCCTTTCGCTGTTCTCCTCGCGAGTGCTCCGTCCGGAGCATTTCGGCATGCAGCAGGAAGCTTGTCTGCTGGCCAAGGCGGGCCGGAGACGGTTCTACGAGGCATGGGAGAAATTCGCTCCACCTCTCAGACGGGCCTTGATGCGGGGTGTGTGGAAATTGAAGCGTGCGCTCATGGAGAGCAACCCATGAAACGATCACTCTATCTGGGTATGGATGCACAAGTGGAATTGGATGCCGGACCGAGCATTCTGGTGCAATCACCGGGAATGACTACCGGACGATATCCATTCGATCGGATCAGGCGTGTGATCGTCTATGAAAAGATTTGGTTTCCATTGACGGTGCTGTCCCGTTTTCTCGAACGGAACATTCCGGTGACCATCCTTGCAGGAGACGGCACACCGCTGGGTGTATGCTTCGGCTTGAAGGACATTCCTCGCGAACCGGTGGTTGATAGGGTGGAGGCGATGTTGAGGGAACCGGCAAGTCGCGCCGAGTATGGGAACTTCTTACGTGCTGAGGAGCGGCGAATGATCATTGTCGTTCTCAAGAGGATGGGTCTGCGCGCTCCGGATCTGAGGCCGAAGACTGTCCGGTCTTTTCTACGGGAACAAGGTGAGGAGTCCCGGATACCCGCGGAACAGCAAGAATTCAATCTACGGCATTGGCGGGGGATGGCCGCTTCGTTTGCTCAAGAGAATCTTACATTGCTCGCAGGCTCTCCGCTGGCTCTGGTGCAGCCGTCGCTTGGATGGAATCTGTGTCGGGACGTCGCCGGGATACTTTTGTGGGACATGCACGAATACATGCTTGGCGAATCAAAGCGCTGGAGCAAGGTGGCGCTGCTTGACACCAAGCAAAAGCGATTTGCGGCGGCAGCGGCCTTTGAACAGAGGAGCTCTCGATTGGTCCGGTTGTTGAACGGATTCTGGTGGCGTTTTCTTGCTTGGTTGAATATGGAGGAGCCATGGCGGAGGCCTCTCAATATCTGATTTGTTATGATATCGCCGATCCGAAGCGGTTGGGGCGGTTGCATCGGTACGTCAGTGCTTATGGCATCATGGTGCAATACTCGGTGTATCTCGCCCGGTTGACTCCTGCGGAACTCGAAGTTCTGACGTCTGGTATTCGAAGACGGATCAATCCGCATGCGGATGATGTACGCATTTATACCCTGCCGGAGAAAGTAGAGGTGGAAGTGCTTCGTCGCGAAGACAAATCCGTTTGGTCTTTCGGAATGGGTGGGGCGGACAAGTTGGTGGATTTGTGAGGCTTGCGGATGGAGCTTCCGGTTCTGCAACAGACGGAGGTGCGGTCTGCCGGCAGATCGGGCAGATCGTTATGTTGCATGAAACATGATTTATGTCATAACAACTTATGCTTGAGTTTGACGAGAACAAGAGCCTGGCCAATGAGAGGAAGCATGGTATTGATTTTGTTCAGGCCCAACGATTGTGGGATGATCCACAGTTGTTGGAAATTCCAGCTCGAACCGAGGACGAACCGCGCTATCTTCTGATCGGCAGAATCGACGGCAAACATGGGTCGGCGGTAGTTACGTACCGTGAGCGAAACATCCGAATCATCTCGGTGCGGCGGTCCCGAAAGGAGAAAATCGAGTTATATGAAAGCTAAGGATTTCGACAAAGCGTTCGACAACGGCAAGGATATTTCTGCGTGTCTGGACCTCTCCGGCATGCGGCGGCCCGAGCTTGAGCAAAAGCGGGTAAACGTGGATTTTCCCATCTGGATGATTCACAGGCTCGACCGTGAGGCAAAGCGCCTCGGCGTCACTCGCCAGTCGGTTATCAAGATGTGGCTGGCCGAAAAACTGAAGGAAGCCGCATGATTCTCCACTCCCGGCCGTGCTTCATATTCCGGCCTGGATGGTGGATTCATGAGGCTTGTCGTGCTTCGTGGGTAGATCTATGATTGCTTTGAAGGGTAGGGTAAGGCCCAAAATCCGACATTGCCACTTGGAGGCGGTTTGATCGCAGCTGGAATCAGCG
>CAZHOU010000059.1:0-9459 GCA_964534165.1 uncultured Zetaproteobacteria bacterium | reverse complement strand
ATATCGGGCCATGCAGCGGCGGCTGTCGAAACTGGAGAAGAGGTTGGCACACAGGACATGAAAGCCTCATGCACATTCAGGAAACCCGAACTCGTCTGTCCGGCGGGGAATCTGCCATCGCTCAAGGCGGTGGTGAACGCCGGAGGGGATGTCGCGTACCTGGGTTTTCGCAACGCCTCCAATGCCCGCAATTTCGAGGGCCTCAATTTCAGTGCCGAAGAGGCGCGGGAAGGCATCGAATACGCCCATCAACATGGCGCCCGCGTGTACGTCGCCATCAACACCTCTCCGCGACCGGGGCGTGAACGGGACTGGCTGTCCTCGGTGGACCTGTCTGCGGAATTGGACGCCGATGCCGTGATCCTGTCCGACATGGCCATGCTGGATTACGCCAGGGAGAAACACCCGAACCTGCGGCGACATCTCTCGGTGCAGGCCAGCGCCGGAAATGCGGAGGCCCTGGAATTCTACCGCCGCGAATTCGGCATCGCCCGGGCCGTTCTGCCGCGCGTGCTGACGCTGGAAGAGATTCGCGCCGTGGCCTCGCACACCACGGTGGAAATCGAAGTCTTTGCCTCCGGGGGGCTGTGTGTCATGGCCGAAGGGCGGTGTTGGCTCTCGTCCTATGTCACCGGGGATTCCCCCAACATGCAGGGGGTGTGCTCCCCTGCGCATGCGGTTCGCTTCGAGGAAGAATCCGGTGAGTTGGAGGTGCGGCTGGACGGGGTGCTGATCAACCGTTTCGCCGCCGGCGAAGCGGCGGCCTATCCGACGCTGTGCAAGGGCTGTTTTGAAGCCGCGGGCAAACGCGGCCATGTCATGGAAGAGCCCTACAGTCTGAATGTGATGGAGATCCTGCCGGAAATCATGCACAGCGGCATCCACGCCTTGAAGATCGAGGGACGCCAGCGCACCAGGCACTACGTGCGCGAGGTGGTCAGCGTGATGCGGGCCGCCGTGGACGCATGTGCCGCCGATCCGGACGCCTATCGGCCGCAGGGTGAATGGCTCACGCGCATGGATGCCGTCTCCGAAGGCGGCGCCCGCACCGCCGGTGCGTATGTGGACGAATGGAGATGAGCCCCTCGAAAGAATTGAAATTGTCGCTCGGGCCTGTCCTGTTCGGCTGGCCCGCCGGGCGACGCCGTGAATGGTATCTGGAGGCGGCGGAGAACCCGGACGTGGACATCCTCTATGTCGGGGAAGTGGTGTGTTCCAAACGTATGATCGCAGGAATCGAGGATCAGGTCGAGCTTGCCGATGCCCTGATGGCAAGCGGCAAGGAGGTCGTGCTGTCCACTCTGGCCATGCCGTGCGCCGCCCATGAACTGGAGGCAATCCGGGACCTCGTCGCCGCCGCGGCCGAGCGCAACCTGCGTATCGAAGCCAACGATATGGCGGCGGTGGCCATCGCCTCCCGTGCAGGGGTGGAGTTCGTCGCCGGCCCGCACCTGAATGTCTACACCCCGCATAGCCTCCGGCGCCTGCAATCATGGGGTGCCGCTCGCGTGGTGCCTCCACTTGAATTGCCGGCACGGGATATTCCGTCGGTGACGGCGGATACCGGCATCGAGGTGGAGTACTTCGCCCACGGGAAGATGCCGCTCACCTTCTCGGCTCGCTGTTACACCGCCCGGGCTCGGGGACTCAGCAAACGCGATTGCCATCATACCTGCTTCATGGATCCGGACGGCATCGAGATGACGACCCTGGAACAAGAGGGCTTTGCCACGATCAACGGTGTTCAGATCATGTCGCAACGCCCTTTTACAAGCATCGACCGTATCCGGGAGCTGCAGGAATCGGGGGTGAACATCCTGCGCCTGTCACCGCAATGGACGGGCATGCGGCAGCTCACCCGCACCTTTCGTGCCGCGGCCGATGGCCTGCTTGCGGCGCAGCAGGCGTTGCAGAAGCTGGCCGATGGGAAGCCGATCGCCGATTGCTTCTGCAACGGGTATTACTTCGGCCGTCAGGGGCGTTTATGGATCGAGCACGAATAAACCCCGATTCGCAACCGCCGCTGATCCACAGCTTCGGGCGTTACCTCCGGCATCGCTTCCCCTACCGGGTGCACAAGGTCACGGTGGACGCCGGCTTCACATGTCCGAACCGCGACGGCCGCAAGGGAAACGGTGGATGCACCTATTGCAACAACAAGAGCTTCAATCCAAACAGGCGCCGGCAAGTGCCCGACATTGCGCATCAGATCGAAGCCGGCAAGGCCGTGGTATCGAAACGAACCGGTGCCACCCATGTCATGGCCTATTTCCAGGCCTATTCGAACACCTATGCCCCACCGGCGGAGCTCGCAGCCCGCTATGAACAGGCGCTGGCATGCCCGCGTGTCGTCGGTCTCGACATCGCCACGCGTCCGGATTGCATCGACACCGACGTCGTGGATCTGATCTGCCGTTATCGTGACCGCGGTTATGAAATCTGGCTGGAGATCGGACTGCAATCGGCCCATGACCGCACCCTGAAGCGCATCCGGCGCGGGCATGATTTTTCCACCTACCGGAAGGCCGTGCGGCTGATCCGCAGCCGCGGCCTGCAGGTGTGCACGCATTTGATCCTTGGGCTGCCCGGAGAGGATCCGGACATGATGATGACCTCGCTCGATCGGGCGATCGACACCGGTATCGACGGCATCAAATTCCACCCCCTGCATGTCGTCCGGCATACCCTGCTTGCGCATCAGTGGCGGCGGGAGCCGTTCAGGCTGCTGACGCTTGAAGAGTACGTGCACCTGGTCTGCGATATGCTCGAACGCCTTCCTCCACGCTGCGTTGTGCATCGCCTGACCGGAACGGCATCCCGGGACATCCTGCTGGCGCCCGCATGGTGCGCAAAGAAATGGGCGGTCATCAACGCCATCCATGCCGAGATGCGCCGCCGCAACAGTTGGCAGGGACGCTGGGCATCAGCGCTGCCGGTAACCGGGACCGACGGCGGCTGATTTTGCCTCCGTTCTGCGTCAGATCCCTGCCGCATCGGCGACAAATTGAATATCATGAAACACATCTTTTTTCTGATGGTTGTACTCTTTCCCCTCGTCGATGCGGCCCAGGAAGCGGCGGTGAGCGATCACCTTGAGACCGCCACTTTCGCCGGGGGCTGCTTCTGGTGCATGCAGCACCCCTTCGAGAAATTGCCGGGGGTGGTTTCGACGACCGTCGGCTATACCGGCGGCCATACCGACCACCCCACCTACGAGCAGGTTTCCGCCGGCGGCACAGGGCATGTGGAAGCGGTGCAGATCGTTTTTGATCCGCGGCGCATTTCCTACGAAAAACTGCTGCAAGTGTTCTGGCACCAGATCGATCCCACGGATGCCGGAGGCCAGTTTGCCGACCGCGGTGACCAGTACCGGAGCGTCATCTTCTACCACAACGAACGGCAACGGCGGCTGGCCGAAAGATCCAAAAGGGCCCTCGCGGCTTCCGGCCGCTTCGACAAACCGATCGTCACCGCCGTTCTCCCCGCCGCCGCCTTCTGGCCGGCGGAGGAATACCACCAGCATTACGCCGACAAGAATCCGTTGCGTTACCGCCTCTACCGTTTCTATTCCGGCCGCGACGCCTATCTGCGGCGTATCTGGGGGAGGAAGGACTGATCAAGACCGTTGATCGGAGATCGGGGATGGGTCACCGGGATGCAGAGCGGAAGGCGTGGAAGAAGCTGTCCAATCACCGATCACCGTCACTGGGCTTACCGGATCTCCTCCATTTCGTGGAAACCCCGGGCAACGGCAAGGGCCGGCGACTGCCGGCCCTTGCCGGTGTGTCAAAAGCTGTTTGACGGTCTATTTGTCCGCTTCCTTGTCCGGCTGCAGGAACAGATACGTCAAGCCTCCCTGCACGCCCCAGCCCTTGGTGGCGGTAAGCCCGATGGGCGTAAGAGAAACGCTGCCGTTGCCGCCGCCGATCAAGGCCCCGCCGCCGACTCCGCGGCCGATCGCGAACGAGCCACCACCACCGACATACTTGCCGGCCAGCTTGTAGGCCCCTTTCTTGAAGTCCGCGGCCATCACCACATAGGCGAATTCCGCTTCGCGGTTGACATGAAGATCGACTCCGAGGCCGATGCCCGTTTCACCCTTGTAGTGCTCGGTTTCCCCGGCGGTGGAGGTGAACGTGCACTTTACATTCACGGTGGAATGCAGGAAATAATTCGTGCCCGTGTTGGGAATCGTATGGCATTTCAGCTCCCCGATCTTTCCACCGGCGGTCGTCTTTGCCGCCGCCGCCCAAACGGAAAGGGGGGCCGCCGACAGCGCCGCCCATGCCAAGACCACCCAAAACATTCGCATTTTCATGGCCAACCTCCTTTGCTATCCAATTCGCCCTCATCCATGAGGTTTGCATGCTTGAGATCGTATCCTGTTTATAGACGAAAGCCCGTGGATGTAAAGCGGAGATCAGGCAACGGGTTGCAACCATTCCGCGTGGCGGGAATCCCGGCCATGCACCGCATCAAAATATTTCTGCTGGAGAGTCTCGGTGATCGGGCCCCGCTCCCCCCGGCCGATGAGCCGGCCATCCACTTCCCGAATGGGCGTGACCTCGGCCGCGGTGCCGGTGAAGAAGGCCTCGTCGGCGACATAGAGTTCGTCGCGGGTGATGCGTTTGACCTCCACCTTTAATCCGGACTCCTCCGCCAACTGAATGATCGTGGCGCGGGTGATCCCGTCCAGGGCGCTCGTCAGATCGGGCGTGAGGATCACGCCGTCCCGAACCAGAAAGATGTTCTCGCCGGAACCCTCCGCCACAAAGCCCTCAACGTCCAGAAACAGGGCCTCGTCATAGCCGTCACGTTGCGCCTCGGCCAGGCCCAGCATCGAGTTGATGTAATGGCCGTTGGCCTTGGCCTTGCACATGGCGATGTTGACATGATGGCGGGTGAAGCTGGAGGTCTTGACGCGTATGCCGCGCGCCATTCCCTCCTCGCCCAGGTAGGCACCCCAATTCCATGCCGCAACCATCACATGGGTTTTCAGGTTGTCGGCCCGCAGCCCCATGCCCTCGGAGCCGTAGAAGACCATGGGACGGATGTACGCCGACTGCAATTCGTTCCGTTCGACCGCCGCTTTCTGGGCCTGCATCAGATCGTGTTTCGAGAAAGGCATGGGCATATTCATGATATGGGCGGAGCGGAACAGGCGGTCCGTATGCGCATCGAGGCGGAAGATCGCCGTGCCGAAGGCCGTATCGTAGGCACGCACACCCTCGAAGACCCCCATGCCGTAGTGAAGCGTGTGGGTCAGCACATGCACCCGGGCCTCACGCCAGGGCACCATCTCTCCGTCCAACCAGATCCAGCCGTCTCGGTCCGCAAAATTCTGCATGTGTTGTGTCTCTCTCCCTCTTGTTCACCCGACGTCGGGACTGCAACAAATCGGGTACGAAGCATGCAATCCGGTGATCCGCGTGGCAACCGCGGAGCGAAGGTGTTCCGGAAACGCGGGAGAGGGGGACGATGCCCCGCCTATGCTCCGAAATTCAGGCCGCGGCCAGCCGGCGCAGAACGTAGTGCAGGATGCCACCGTGGCGGTAGTACGCCCATTCCTTGGGCGTATCGATGCGCACGTCGGCGGTAAAGGTTCGGGCATCGGCCTGGACCGTCACCGAACGCACACCCTCCCGGATACCCCTGATGGCATAGGCCTCGCGGCCGGTGAGGGAGAGCGATTCGGCGTTTTCACCCTCCCTGAATTGCAGCGGCAGGATTCCCATGCCGATCAGGTTGGAGCGGTGGATGCGTTCGAAGGATTCGGCCAGGACGGCGCGCACCCCCAGCAGGGCGGGTCCCTTGGCCGCCCAGTCTCGGGAGGAACCGGAACCGTATTCCTTGCCGGCGATGACCAGGCACGCCACGCCTTCGTCCCGGTAGCGCATGGCGGCATCGAAGATGCTCATCCGTTCGGAATCCGGAAGGTGGAGGGTGATCCCGCCTTCGGTGCCCGGAAGCAGGCGATTGTGCAGGCGGATGTTGGCGAAGGTCCCGCGCATCATCACCTCGTGGTTTCCCCGGCGCGAGCCGTAGGTGTTGAACGCGGACGGCTCCACACCGCATTGCATCAGGTATCGTCCGGCCGGGGAATCGGAGGGGATGGAACCCGCCGGCGAGATATGGTCCGTGGTCACGGAATCCCCCAGCAGCACGAGAACCCGTGCGCCGACGATGTCCCGCAGTGGCTGCGGCCGGCTGCCCATGGCGGTGAAATAGGGTGGATTGCGGATGTAGGTCGAGGAATCGTCCCAGGAAAAGCGGCTTCCCGCCGGGGCTTCAAGTTGCTGCCATCGCTGATCACCCGTGAAGACATCGGCATAGCTGCGTTCGAATTGGCTGCGGGACACATGGTGCATGGCGGCGGCGATCTCTTGCGGTTTTGGCCAGATGTCCCGCAGATGGATGTCCCGTCCGTCCTCGGTGCGGGCCAGCGGCTCGCGATCCAAAGCGATGTCAATCGTCCCGGCCAGGGCATAGGCCACGACCAGCGGCGGACTGGCAAGATAATTCATTCGCACTTCGCCATGGATGCGTCCCTCGAAGTTGCGATTGCCGGACAACACGGCACAGACATGCAATCGGCCTTCGGCGATGGCCTTCGAGACCTCCGGCAACAGCGGGCCGGAATTGCCGATGCAGGTCGTGCAACCGTAGCCAACCACGTGGAAACCGAGTTGTTGCAGCGGGCCCAGGAGATCGGCCTGCCGCAGATACTCCGTCACGGCCCTGGATCCAGGGGCCAGGGAGGTCTTGACCCAGGGTTTGACCCGCAAGCCGAGCGCGGCCGCCTTTTTGGCCACCAGCCCGGCGCCGAGCATGACGGAAGGGTTGGAAGTGTTGGTGCAGGACGTGATGGCGGCGATGACGACGGCACCGTCGCGAAGACAAACCTCTTCGCCATGAATGCGCGTTTGCACCGGCCGGGATTCCGAACCGCCCTCGCGCTTGTCTGTGGCCAGGGCGGCATGGAAGTCGGCCTTGGCCGCGCGCAGGGCCACACGATCCTGCGGCCGTTTGGGACCGGCGATCGAGGGTTCCACGGTCGCCATGTCCAGCACCAGATGCTCGCTGTATTCGGCGTGCGATTCCTCGCGAAAGAGCCCTTGCTCTCGGGCATACGCCTCGACGAGCGCGACCTGTTCCTGCGAGCGGCCGGTCAGCCGCAGGTAGCGCAGGGTTTCGTCGTCGATGGGAAAGATGCCGCATGTGGCACCGTATTCCGGCGCCATGTTGGCGATCGTGGCGCGGTCCGCAAGCGGCAGATGATCCAACCCGTCGCCAAAGAACTCGACGAATTTTCCCACCACGCCGTGAGCCCGGAGCCTTTGCACAACGGTCAACACGAGATCGGTGGCCGTGGTCCCCTGCGGCAACTCGCCCCGCAATTCAAAGCCGACGACCTGCGGGATCAGCATGGAGACCGGTTGTCCGAGCATGGCGGCCTCGGCTTCGATACCGCCGACGCCCCATCCCAACACCCCGAGACCGTTGATCATCGTGGTGTGGGAATCGGTGCCGATCAGGGTATCGGGATAGACGAGCCCTGTCTCATCGGCGAACACCACCCGCGCCAGATGTTCGAGGTTGACCTGGTGCACGATACCGGTGTCGGGGGGAACCACCTTGAAATTCGCAAATGCCTGCTGACCCCATTTGAGAAAGGCGTACCGTTCCCGATTGCGGGTGAACTCGAATTCGGCGTTTCGATGGAATGCATCGACGGAACCGAACACATCCACCTGCACCGAATGATCGATGACAAGCTCGGCCGGGACCATGGGATTGATCCTTTCGGCATCCCCGCCCAGTTCCTCGATGGCATCGCGCATGGCGGCCAGATCCACAACCGCCGGCACGCCGGTGAAGTCCTGCAACAGCACCCTCGATGGCATGAACGCAATCTCCCGGGTCGGTTCATCCTGTGGACGCCAGCGCTGCACGGCCTGCACATCGGCGGCCGTCACAACCTCCCCGTCTTCACGCCGAAGAAGATTCTCCAGCAGGATCTTCAGGGAGAAAGGCAGTCGCTCGCTCCCGCTTATCGCGGCCAGACTGTAATAGGTGTAGTTCCTGCCGGAAACCGTTAACGTTTGTTTGGCGCCAAAGCTGTTGTTCAAGGCTCTCTCCTGTGCCCGGGATTCGATCTGCAAGCATAGGAGTCTGCGGCTGTCGGAGCAAACCGGCGCATGTGTGGCATTTGGACACAGGGGGGCAGAAAAAGCATTGCCGGATCCGGACGGAAAAGGGTATAGTATTTTAATCGGTCTCAACATCGTCTCAAGCATTCGGGATGGAGGGGTATGAAAGGAACCATGCGGTATGGTGCGAGATGCCTGACTTTTCTTTTCCTGCTCATGCCCTGGATCGTTCATGCGCAAACCGCGATATCCCTGCCGGTGGCGGCCGTCAGCGGCGACTTCGTTTACGCCGAGAAGTCGGGGTCTGATCCCCGGAACACCATTCGCTACCGCGTCCAGCCCGCAACATACCGCGGTGTTCCGTCGTGGCACATTCTTTGGCGCTGCCGTCAGATCCAGGCCGATCACTTTATCCGCCGTCGCGATGGAGCTCCGCTGTACACGCGGCGGATCAACCATGCCCTGGGACGCATCGTCGAGATCTTCTACAGCCCGGATGGCATCTCCCCCCACATCTACCGCTTGCGCAGTCGCGATGCCTACATCGAACGCAGAATCGATCGCGCGGATCTCCTGGACATCGGTGCCCTGCCGCAGATGCTGCTTGGTCTGCAGAAAAAGTCCGGAGCGAAGGAGATCCACTTTGCGAGCATCAACTACGATGACGGCAAGGTGTATGCATTGGTGGCCAAGCGAATCGGCTACAGCAGCATCAAGGCGGCCGATAAATCCATTCGTTGTGCCATCTTTGAGGTGAATCTCGACTCCTGGAAAGCCGCCTTCAACACACCCATCCACATTCTGACACCGGCCTCCGGCGAAGAGATGAACTTTGCCGTCTACAGCGGTCCGGATCCGGCCGATACCGGCAACGTTCTCAACCTGCACCTCATCGGGCGCAATCTGGCGATGGCCTCCCTGGAGCGCGGACAGATGGTGGGATCGAACGCCGAATCCCCCATGCCATAACCGATTCCGACGCCTCCAAGCGTCGAAACAAAAACGGCCGAGCCGACCCGCACACCCGCAGACTTCCTGCATCCGCGATCGCACGGAAAATCCATGTCAACCGGCTTGCGTGTGGCCTTCTGTTGCCGCGATTGCGGCAGGCAACGACTCCTGGAATCCGAGCTCCAAAGGCGCAGCGACGGTGCGGGAGTGGGATCGAAGACGGAAGATCTTTTTCATTCCTTGTCTTTCCTATAGGTTTTTTCAGCGAAGCTGGAGATACGTCTTGCGGAGTCCGGGGGAGGTGCCATGGCGCGGATTTTGATCGTGGACGACAACGAGTTGAATCTTGAACTCGCGC
>CAZHOU010000058.1:0-9527 GCA_964534165.1 uncultured Zetaproteobacteria bacterium | reverse complement strand
GCTAAACGAGGTCAGGCCGCTGTCGGTGTGAACAGTGGCCTCCTGTAGCGCAGCGCTTCGATCAAGTCCATGGCCGTTTGGAGTATCACATGGCGAAGTCCCATCGAATGGAAATCAGCGTATCTGACGCCAAAAATCGCCTGTCGTCCCTGATCCTAGATGTTGAAAAGGCAACGGTTACACCATTATCCGCCGCGACCAACCTGTGGAGCCGCCGCTCGTAACCTCAAACAGTACAAAGGTAAGTTGGCTTTGCTCTCTAGGTCCGATACTCGGCGTTGATGGTGATGTAGTCGTGGGTGAGGTCACCGGTCCAGACGGTGGCCTCGGCATCGCCCAAGCCCAGATCCACATGCAGCGTGAACTCTGATTTCGCGAAGACTTTCTTGCCGGCATCGTCCGTGTAGTCCGGGCGCAGCTGGCCGTTCTCGAAAATCGGCACGTCGTCCGCGGCCAAGGCCACGCGGCTGCGGTTGATGTCCACGTCCGCGTTGCCGATCGCGCACAGAATCCGCCCCCAATTGGCATCCGAGCCCGCAAAGGCCGTCTTGACCAGGGGTGAGACGGCGATGCGCCGGCCGATCGCGCGCGCTTCGGCTTCCGAGCGCGCGCCGCGCACCTCGATCGTGACGAATTTCGACACTCCCTCGCCGTCGCGGACGATGAGCTTCGCCAGCTCAACGCAGACTTCGGTCAGTGCTTTCTCAAACTCGTTTGTGCCCGCAAGCGGCGCCTGACCCAGGCCGAGGCCCGAAGCGAGCAGGTAAACGGTGTCGTTGGTCGAGGTGTCGCCATCCACGCTGATCGAATTGAAGGAGCGATCGGCCACGCGCTTCAGCATCGGCTGCAGCACATCATGGGAAAGAGGTGCATCGGTGGTGAGGAAGGCCAGCATCGTGGCCATGTTCGGGTGGATCATGCCCGAACCCTTGGCCATGCCGGTGATGACGTGCTTCCCCACCCTGCGCGAGCACCACTTGGCGAAGGTGTCGGTGGTGCGGATGGCGTTCGCGGCGGACTCCCAACCGTCCGGCCGCAGCGAAGCGCGAGCCTCGGAGAGCCCCGAACGAATGCGCTCGATCGGAAACGGCTCGCCGATCACGCCGGTGGAGGCGGACAAGACACTTCGAACCGGCGCCCCCGCGGCGGCGGCGCCAAGCTCGATGAAACTCTGCGCCCACATGCGCTCCCGATCACCCAGGCCGGCGTTGGCGTTGCCACTATTCGCCACGATGCAGCGGATGTCCTCGCCGTGGCGTTCGATGGTTTCCCGGCCGAAATCCACGCAGGCGGCCCGGAATCGGTTCCGCGTGAACACGCCGGCGGCGTGCGCCGGCACGTCCGAGACGATTAGCGCGAGATCCTGGCGCTTTCCCTTCAGCTCCGGTGACTTGACGCCGCAGGAAGCGGACCCGACCCGAAACCCGGGCACGGGCATGGCCGGCGCCAGTTCGGGAGGGTGAACGGCCAATGAATCCTGTTTTCTCAGGCCGCCCGGCGGCGGCCGTGACACTGCTTGTATTTCTTACCCGAGCCGCAGGGACAGGGGTCGTTCCGCCCCACCTTCGGCTGTGAACGACGGTAGGTCTGCGGAGCTTCTTCTTCCTCGGTCTCCTCGCCATGACTGAACCGCATCGGCGTCTTTCGCCGCGGCTCTTCCACCGCCACCGGCTGCTCCACCTGCACATGATGCAGGGCGACCATCGTATCCATCCGGATACGCTCCAACATGGCCGCGAACATCTCGAAGGATTCGCGCTTGTATTCCTGCAGCGGCTGTTTCTGGGCATAGCCGCGCAGGCCGACGCTCTGGCGCAGATGATCCATGGCCAGAAGGTGATCCTTCCAGTGCTGGTCCAATATCTGCAACACCAGGAACTTCTCGAAACGGCGCATGGATTCGGAGCCGACCATGGCCTCCTTTTCCGCCATCATCTCCTTGAGAGCGGCGCAGATCCGGTCCACCATGGCGGCGGCATCATCAACCTCATCGGCCGCCACCCAATCCTTGATCGGGGCATCCAGGGCCAGCTCCTCCCGCAGGGCGTCGTGCAGGCCGTCCAGGTCCCAATCATCGGCGTAGCTCTGCGCCGGCATGAATCGCTCCACCAGATGCGTGACGTAATCGCGCCGCATGTCCTCGATCACATCCGTGACGTCCTCGGCCTCCAGCAGTTCGCGGCGCTGGGAGTACATGACCTCGCGCTGCTTGTTCATGACGTCGTCGTATTCCAGCAACTGCTTGCGGATGTCGAAGTTGCGACCCTCCACCTTCTTCTGCGAGTTTTCGATCGCCTTCGTGACCCATGGATGCTCGATGGCCTCGCCCTTCTCGAAGCCCATCTTGGTCAGCATCGCCTGCATCTTCTCGCCGCCGAAGATGCGCATCAAATCGTCCTCGAGCGAGAGATAGAAGCGCGTGGAACCGGGATCGCCCTGGCGCCCGGAACGGCCTCGCAGCTGGTTGTCGATGCGCCGCGATTCATGCCGTTCGGTGCCGACGATGTGCAGCCCGCCCAGACGGACGACCTCCTCATGTTCAGCCGCGCATTGGGCGCGGATCTCCTCCGCTTTCTTCGCTCGCTCCTCCTCGGAGAGCTTGGCCGGCAATTGCGCGATCAGCATGTCCGGATTGCCGCCGAGCATGATGTCGGTTCCGCGTCCGGCCATGTTCGTGGCGATCGTCACCGCCCCCTTGCGCCCGGCCTGGGCGATGATCTCCGCCTCGCGTTCGTGATGCTTGGCGTTCAGCACCTGATGCGGGATCCCGTGCTTTTTCAGCAGGGCGGAAAGCCGCTCCGACTTCTCGATCGAGGTGGTTCCGACCAGGATCGGCTGCCCCCGCGCGTGGGTTTCGAGGATGTCCTCGAGGATGGCGGCCTCCTTGTCTTCCTCGTCCCGGTAGACCAGATCCGGAAGATCCTTGCGGATCATCGGCTTGTTCGTGGGCACGATCACCACTTCCAGGTTGTAGATCTTCTGAAACTCCTCGGCCTCGGTGTCGGCCGTGCCGGTCATGCCGGCGAGCTTTTCGTACATACGGAAATAGTTCTGGAAGGTGATCGAGGCCAGGGTCTGGTTCTCCGGCTGCACCGGCACCCCTTCCTTGGCTTCCAGCGCCTGATGCTGGCCGTCGGAATAGCGGCGACCCGGCATCATGCGGCCGGTGAACTCGTCGATGATGATCACCTCGCCGCCCTTGACGATGTAGTCGACCTCGCGCGTGAACAGCGTGTTGGCGCGCAAGCACTGGGTGACGGCATGCATCAGATTCACGTTCTCCGGATCGTACAGATTGCCGTGCGTCAGGAGCCCGGCCTGGCGCAGCAATTCCTCCACATGCTCCATGCCCTTCTCGGTGAAGGATACGGCCTTGTCCTTTTCGTCCTTCTCATAGTCCTCGGGATCGAGTTTCTTGATCACGGCGTCGGTCTTCTCGTAGAGATCCGTGGCCTGCTCCGCCGGGCCGGAGATGATAAGCGGCGTGCGTGCCTCGTCGATCAGGATGGAGTCCACCTCATCCACGATGGCGTAATGCAGCTCGCGCTGCACGAGTTCCTCCCTGGAGAAGGCCATGTTGTCGCGCAGGTAGTCGAACCCGAATTCGTTGTTGGTGCCGTAGGTGATGTCGGCGGCATACGCCTGCTTGCGCTGTTCGTTATCGAGCCCGTGCACGACGACGCCGACACGGAGGCCGAGGAAGTTGTAGATGCGGCCCATCCATTCGGCGTCGCGGCGGGCCAGGTAATCGTTGACCGTGACCACATGCACGCCCCGGCCGGTCAGGGCGTTGAGATAGACCGGCAGGGTGGCCACCAGCGTCTTGCCTTCACCGGTTTTCATCTCCGCGATCTTGCCTTCGTGCAGGATCATGCCGCCGATCAGCTGCACATCGAAATGGCGCATGCCGAGTACGCGCCGCCCCGTCTCGCGGACGACGGCGAAGGCCTCCGGCAACAGGGCGTCCAGATCCTCGCCGTTTTCCAGACGCTGTCTGAATTCCCCGGTCTTGGCGGCCAGCTGCGCATCGGTCAACGCCTTGATCTCCGCCTCCAGCGCATTGATCCGCTCGACCCGCGGATACATCTGCTTCAGGATGCGCTCGTTGCGGCTGCCGAACACCCGGGTCAATACCTTGAACATGACGATTGCAACTCCTTTACGGGCTTGAGCTTCGCACCCAAACCCCGATGGGATACATTAACATGATGCTGCGGGGACACCAAGCCGGCGCTCTGCTTGCAAGTCCAATTTACATTACGAAGAAACCTTGCTCTCGTCAAGGTCTTTTCTGACATCCATCGCCGTGATCGGTGACATCATCCCAGGACAGGATCGGTTTCCTTGCCGCCAGGGTTTCGTCCAGGCGACGGCGCACGGGCAGGCGCGGGGAGTCGAGAATCTCCGCCACATCCCCGCGTTCACATTGCGCCGCGATCTCCAGCATGGCATCGCAGAAGGCATCGAGCGTGGCCTTGGATTCGCTCTCGGTCGGCTCGATCAGCATCGCTCCGTGCACGATCAACGGGAAATAGACGGTCATCGGATGAAAGCCGTAATCGATGAGCCGCTTGGCGATGTCCAGGGTCTTGACGCCGTGGCGGCTCTGGAGTTCATCGGTGAACAGACACTCGTGCTTGCACAGGCCCGGAAAGGGAGCGTGGTAGGCCTCCTCCAGTCGCACGCGGACATAGTTGGCGTTCAGCACTGCATCCTCGGCGATTTTGTGCAGATGCTCGCGCCCGAAAGCGGCGATGTAGGCCGCCGCTTTGAGCAACACGCCGCTGTGGCCGATGCTGCCCAGAACCGGTCCGATGCTCTCGGAGGCCTCCCGCACCAGGATGTACGCATCCCCCTTTTTGGCGATGCGCGGAAGCGGCAGAAACGGCGCCAGTGCATCGTTTACGGCCACCGGTCCGGCGCCGGGGCCGCCGCCGCCGTGAGGGGTGGAAAAGGTCTTGTGCACGTTGATGTGCAGGCAGTCGATGCCCATGTCGCCCGGACGAGCCACGCCCACCAGGGCATTCAGATTGGCGCCGTCCCCGTACACCAACCCCCCCGCCCGGTGCACCAGGCGGCAGATCTCGGCGATGTCCGATTCGAACACGCCGGCGGTGTTGGGGTTGGTGAGCATCAGCGCCGCCGTATCCTCTCCCAGTTGCGCACGCAGCGCATCGAGATCGACGCGGCCGTCGGCGCCGGAGGCGATCTCCACAGTCTCCAACCCGGCCAGCACGGCGGAGGCGGGATTGGTGCCGTGCGCCGAATCCGGCACCAGCACCTTGCGCCGGCGCATGTCGCCGCGGGCCTCGTGCCAGGCGCGAATCATCATCATGCCGGTCAGCTCTCCGTGGGCGCCCGCCGCCGGCTGCAGGCTGACATGCGGAAGGCCGGCGATCTCTCCCAACCAGGATTGCAACTTATGGAGAAGCATCAGCATGCCCTGCACCGTCTCCTGCGGCTGCTCCGGATGCAAGAGCGCCAGACCCGGCAGGCGTGCAAGTGTCTCATGGACGCGCGGATTGTATTTCATCGTGCACGAGCCGAGCGGGTAGAAGCCGGTATCGATGCCATGATTCCACTGCGAGAGGCGGACGAAATGGCGCATCACCTCCGGTTCGGACAGCCCCGGAATGCCCGCCGCTTTCTTGCGTTCAAAGGGCCGCAAATCCGCCGGCATGCCGCCGTCCACGCCGGGCAGGTCCGTGCATCCACCGCCCTCCGATCCCTGCTCGAACAGCAGCGCCTCCTCGTGCATGAGTCCCGGGGTGCCGGATCCGATCCGCTTACTCATGTCGCCTCGTCAAGCAGACACAGATAGGCATGGATGTCCTCGGCGCCCAGCATCTCGGTGGTGGCCACCAAGAGGTGCCGCGGTTCGCGGCCGGGCTGCAGTTGTTCCAGCGGGATGCCGGCGAAGAGGCCGGCCGCAAGCGCGCGGGCGAGAAAACGGTCGCGGACGCGGGCGGACGGGAAGGATAAAACGGTTTCGTTGTAGCGGGCCCCGGACGCGGCGACAACCTCCGCCGGAAGCCCGCCCGTGAGCATGGCGAGCGCCGCCGCCGACCGCTCGGCCACCTGCCTCAGCCCGGCATCGCCCAGAAGGGCCATGTGGACCGCCGCCGCCGTGCACATCAGGCCCTGGTTGGAGCAGATGTTGGAGGTGGCCCGGCCGCGGCGGATATGCTGCTCCCGCGTCGCCAGGGTCAGAACGAAGCCGCGGCGGCCTTTCGCATCGTGGGTCATGCCGCACAGGCGCCCGGGCATCCGGCGCACGAAGCGACGGCGGCAGGCGAAAAGCCCCAGATGCGGACCCCCGTAGGCCATCGGGATGCCGAGCGCCTGGCCGGAGCCGGCGACGATGTCGGCGCCGAAGGCCCCAGGCGGCTCGATCAGCGCGAAAGCCGTGGCGTCGGAGAAGGCCACGACCAAGAGCGCGCCCGTGGCATCGCAGCGTGCGCGCAGGGGGGAAAGATCGAAAACGCCGCCGTAGAAATCGGGGTATTGAACGATCACGCAGGCCGTGTCCTTGTCCACGGCCGCGCAGAGCGCCTCCACGTCGGTGTCGAACCCCGTTGCGGACCCTTCCACCGGGGCGCTGCCGCAGCGGCGCAGATAGCCGCGGGTCACGGCGCGGTAGCGTGGATGGACGGAAGGGGCGAGAACCACACGCATGCGGCCGCTCACCCTGCGCGCCATCAGGGCCGCCTCGGCCACGCTTGTTGCGGCGTCGTACATGGAGGCGTTGGCCACCTCCATCCCGGTCAGCCGCGCCACCATGGTCTGGAACTCGAACAGGGTCTGCAGCGTTCCCTGGGAGATCTCCGGTTGGTAGGGCGTGTAGGCGGTCAGGAACTCGGCACGGGAGAGGACGGCATCGACGGCGGCGGGAATGAAATGGTGATAGGTACCGGCGCCGAGAAAGCAGCGGCATTCGCCCGCATGCCGGTTCCGGGCCGCGGCGCGCTCGAAGCGGCGGACGATGTCCGCCTCGCTGGCCGCCGGCGGCAGTTCGAGGCTGCCGGCCGGAAGCAGAAATTCATCCGGAATGTCGGAGAAGAGCTCACGGGCGGATGCAAGACCGATGCGCTCGAGCATGGCGGCGCGGTCCGCATCGCTGTGCGGCAGGAATCTCACGACGCCGATGCATCCAGGTAGGCGGCGTAGCCCTTGGAATCCATCAGCTCCACGCTATCGGAAGCATCCACCCGCACCCGAATGAGCCAGCCTTCCCCGTAGGGATCCTCGTTGATCTTCTCCGGCGCCGACTCCAGCTCCTTGTTGACCTCGATCACCTCGCCCCCAAGCGGTGCAAACACGTCGGAGACGGCCTTGACCGACTCGACCACGGCGAAGGCCTCGCCCGCCTTGAGCCGGCGCCCCGGCTGCGGCAGTTCCACGAACACGATATCCCCGAGCGCATCCTGGGCGTGATCGGTGATGCCGAAGACGGCTTCCTCGCCTTCCATGCGCGCCCACTCGTGTTCCCGGGTGTATTTCAGGTCGTCTGGAATCTTCATTCTCATGCTCCGTTTTCTACGCCGCGCCATGATCCCATGGCGCATGCCGGCGTGGTTTGAATTTCCCGAATTTCAGCGCCGCACCCGGCTCGGGACGAACGGCGGCCGCACGCGGGTTGCGGCGACGGCGCGGCCCCGGATCTCCACGGCCAGGCTTTCGGATTCGGCATGTTCGCTCTGCACGTAGGCGAGCGCGATGCCGCCGGCCGCGGGCGAATGCATGCCGCTCGTCACCTCCCCCACCGTCCGGTCGGCGGCGAGCACCCGGTAATGCGCGCGCGGCACCCCGCGCTGCCGCAGTTTCAACCCGATCAGCCGTTGCCGCGGCCCGCTTTGCAGGCGTGCGGCCACGGCCTCGCGGCCGAGAAAATCGCCCTTGTCCATGCAGGTGATCCACATGAGATTCGCCTCCACCGGCGTCACGGCATCGGAGATCTCGTGCCCGTAAAGGGCATAGCCCATCTCGGTGCGCAGCATGTCGCGTGCGGCAAGTCCCGCCGCTTCGGCGCCGGCCTCTAGCAAGGCGCGCCAGAGGCGCACGGCGGCGGCGGACGGCAGGTACAACTCGAAGCCGTCTTCCCCGGTGTAGCCCGTACGCGAGATGAGGACCGTGGCATCCGCCACCGTCGCCGAAACAAAACGGTAATAGCCCACGGACTCCAGGTCCGTATCCGCGAGAGGCTGCAACATGGATTGCGCCGCAGCCCCCTGCAGGGCCAGCAGGGCCGTCGCATCGGATTCGTCCTCGACGGCGACATCGAAGCGTCCGGCATGCGTGCGCAGATGCTCCACGTCTTTGCGGCGGTTGGCGGCGTTGACGCACAGCAGATATTCATCGTCCGCGATCTTGTAGACGGTGACATCATCCACGAAGGTGCCGCGCGCATTCAACAACGCCGAATATTGCACCCGCCCGGGCTCAAGTCTGCCGACATCGTTGCTGCTCATGTACTGCAGGAAGTCGAAGGCCTCCCGGCCCCGCACGCGCACCTGGCCCATGTGCGAGATATCGAACAACCCGGCCCCGCCGTCACGAACGGCATGGTACTCCTTCAGGGCGCCGCGGGCGTATTGCACCGGCATCTCGTATCCGGCGAAGGGGACCGTGCGCGCCCCCAGGGCAAGGTGCTCGGCATGAAGCGGCGTCCGGTTCAGCTCAGACACTTCCGTCATCCCCCACGTGGGCCTTGAAGGCCTGTACGGTGTTGGCCAGCAACATGGTGATCGTCATCGGCCCCACCCCGCCCGGCACGGGCGTGATCCAGCCCGCACGCTGGGCCGCCTCCTCGAACTCGACGTCGCCGGTCAATTTTCCATTCTCGTCGCGGTTGATGCCGACATCGATGACGATGGCACCGGGCTTGATCCACGCCCCGCGCACCAGCCCCGGCTTGCCGGCGGCGGCCACGACGATATCCGCGCGCCGGATGTGCGTCCGAAGGTCGCGCGTGAACTTGTGGGTCACCGTCACCGTGGCACCGGCGAGCAGTAGTTCGAGCGACATCGGGCGGCCGACGATGTTGGATGCGCCGACGATCACGGCTTCCTGCCCGTGCAGGTCCACCCCTGTCTCCGCCAAGAGCTGCATGCACCCGTACGGCGTGCAGGAGTGCAGGATCGGCATGCGTGCCGCCAGTCTGCCGATGTTGTAGGGGTGGAAGCCGTCGACGTCCTTGCCCGGATCGATGGCCTCGATGACGGCCTCGAGACGTATGTGCGCGGGCAGGGGCAGTTGCACCAGGATGCCGTCCACCTTCGGATCCTGATTCAGCTCGGCGATCAATCCGAGAAGGTGCTGTTGGCTGACCTCCGCCGGTAGGTTCTGGGAAAAGGCCTCCGAATCGATACCGGCTTCGAGACAGGCCTTCTTTTTGTTGCGCACATAGATGCGGGAGGCCGGGTCCTCGCCCACGAGAAGGACGGCGAGCCCGGGCGGACGCCCGTGGCGTGCGCGCAGGGCGGCGATCTCCCCGTGCAATTCCGCCCGCATGCGCCTGGAGATCGCCC